>JAAEZW010000374.1 GCA_018222665.1 Paracoccaceae bacterium | reverse complement strand
GGGCAAGCCCCGCCTGACCCTTTTGCGCCATGGGCCGTCCGTCAAAGGTTGTCGCCACGGCCGTGGATGCCCCGGGTATCCCAAGCAGAATTGAGGACACCGCGCCCCCATACATCGCACCATAATAGATCGCAGCCAGTAGAATAATCGCAGAGGATGGTGGGACAATAAAGGTCAGCGGCAAAACAATGGCCACACCATTCACCGAACCCAAGCCGGGCATCGCGCCAATGAAAAGGCCCGCGGTGACGCCAATGATCACAATGAACAGGTTAAAGGGCGAAAGCGAGGTTGCAAAACCATCCGCGAGGAGTGAGAGAACTTCCATGATCTACCCCTTAAAAAAACATCGCATATAGCGGGAAAAACAAGGGCTCAGTTACACCTTTGGGCAGCAGAATTTTCAGCGTCGCCTCAAAGAAAAAGAACACAACAATTGGCGTTAGCACCGTGATGGACAAGGCAAGGGTCCAACTGTGCTTGCCATAAATTTTCAGGTACCAGAATAAAAACAGGGGAATTGCCACATAGGCGCCCGCTGTTGGGATCAGTGCAATGGTGATCGCAATTGCGATAATGACTTGGATCAGCGGTCCCATCATTTCACGATCAAATGTGAATTGATCCGCCTCATAGGATCGCGCAGGCCGGAAAATCACAAAAACCGCGCAGATTAGGATGATCAGTGAACACCAAAATGGAAAGGCACCACCGCCCGGTCCGCCCGTTTCCCCATTCCAACCAATCGGAAGAAGGATTGCGTGGCTCATCATATAGGCCGACAGCAGAACCAATGCGCCAGCAATTACTTTGTCCAATAACATATCAGGTCCCGTAGAAAAATTTGGCCCCCGAATGTGGGGGCCAAAGCGTATCAATTTTTGGATTATTCAATCGATGCCAAGATTTCGGCGTGTTTTGAACGTTCGTTCAAGAAGTAGTTTTGAAGCGCGTCACCCGTTAGCATATCTGCGACCAAGGCTTTGCCTGATGCGTATTCTTGCCACTCTGATGTTGCACCCAACTGCTCTAGCATCTCGGTGTAGTATTCAACTGCCTCCGCTGGCATATCCTTTGGGGCGACGAATGAACGTTGCATCCAATAAACGATGTCGTGGCCCAATTCACGTGCGGTTGGAACGTCTGGGAAAACCGCAAGGCGTTCAGGTGTAAAGGCGACGATTGGGCGAACTTTGCCCGCCTGCCAGAACCCCATTTGCTCGGCTGGGTTATTCACAGTCGCATTGATGTGGTTACCCACCAAGTTTTTCGCAACTGTTCCGCCCCCTTTGAAGGGAACATATGTGTGCTGAATGCCGAATTCTTTTTCCAACATCGCGGTTACAAGGCTGTCTTCTTGGCCTGTGCCTGTACCACCCATTTTCCAGCTGCCACCAGCTGCCTTCACAGCTGCAACGTAATCATCCAATGTTTGGATGTCGCTGTCTGCGTTGACCCACAACACAAATGTGTCCATCGCCATACGCGCCAATGGTGTGAATTCTTCGATGTCCACGCCAATGTCTGTGCGAAGCGGTGTTGTGTAGTATGAATTCAGTGTCGCCATGATCACATGGGCGTCACCCTCTTTGTCCTTCAAATAACGCAAGGCTTCAGCGCCTGATCCACCACCCTTGTTCACAGGAAGGATTGGCATGTTTGAAAGATTTTCTTTTTGAATGATAGATTGGAACAAACGCGCAATACGATCCGCGCCGCCACCCTGACCTGCCATAATGACCAGCTCAACTGGCTTTTGTGGCTTCCAATCGCCTGCAACGGCCTGTGCAGCACCTGCAAGCAAGGCTGCTGTTGAAATCGCGGCTACCGCAATCTTTTTGGTTAATTTGTTGTACATCATTGGTCCTCCGTACCCAAGTTTTCTGAATTACAACCGCGAGAAGCCCCGCATTGTGCGTCGTTGTGATTGAAAAGAATAATTTGATCGGATTTTTTGCAACAAAATTAGTGTTGTGTTGTTTTTTATATTTATTACAAAGTTAACTTCTGTTAATTTGTTAATATGGATAAAGTATTTATTGGCCCCAAATTGCGCCAGTTGCGCAAGCATCACAAACACACCCAAGCGGAATTGGGCAAACTAATCGGGGTCACTGCGGCCTATGTGAACCTGTTGGAAAACAACCAACGCACCCTGACGGTTAAGGTCCTGATGTCCTTGACGGATGTCTATGGAATCAGCGCACAAGAACTGGCACAAACGAATGAGGCCGAGGATTTAAATGCCCTTCGCATGATGGTGCGCGACCCGATTTTCAGTTCGGATGAACCCGATTTACAGCAGTTGCGCGGCGCGGTCGCCCATGCCCCGCAGTTTGTTGACCGCTTCAAAGAGCTCTATAATGA
>JAAEZW010000373.1 GCA_018222665.1 Paracoccaceae bacterium | reverse complement strand
TATCAATAGGCACGGTTTTTCCATCCCGCTTATACCCCCAATAGGTCCAGCCATTACAGCTTGGGGCGCCTTCTAGTTTTGCGCCGACTTGGTGAATGGACCCTTTGATATCAGCGCCCACCAATGTACCATCTGCACGCACTTTTGCCTTATAGCGACCATTCAACGACAAAAGCTCTTCTCCAGGGCGCAACATGCCACGCTCAACTAATTGGCCAAAGGGCACACGGGGTTCCGCACGCTTGCCTGTGGTTACGGCCAAGGCCTCGCTATCATATTTGCGCACCTTTGAAATGCGTTTCTCGGCAACCTTACGATAGGCCTCTTCACGCTCGATCCCGATGAAATTACGGCCCAGCATTTTGGCCACTGCGCCCGTCGTCCCTGTGCCAAAGAACGGGTCCAAAATAACATCGCCTGGATTGGTTGATCCAACCAAAACACGATGCAAAAGGCTCTCTGGTTTTTGGGTTGGATGGGCCTTATCGCCATTTTCATCCTTCAGACGCTCGTGACCTGTGCAAATCGGCAATACCCAGTCTGACCGCATTTGCACGCCTTCATTCAAGGCCTTTAGCGCTTCATAATTAAAGGTGTACTTGGCACCTTCAGATTTCGATGCCCAAATCATGGTTTCATGCGCGTTGGTAAATCGTTTACCGCGGAAATTCGGCATCGGGTTTGACTTGCGCCAAACCACATCGTTCAAAATCCAATATCCCTGATTTTGAAGCGAGGCCCCAACACGGAAAATATTGTGATAGGATCCGATCACCCAAATCGCACCATTTGGCTTCAGAATACGGCGCGCAGCCTTTAACCAGTCTGTCGTAAACTCGTCATATGCACGAAAACTATCAAATTGATCCCAATCGTCATCGACGGCATCCACCTTGGAATTATCGGGACGATGCAGATCGCCTTTTAATTGTAGATTATAGGGTGGATCTGCGAAAATTAGATCGACGCTGTTTTCAGGCAGCGCATTCATCACTTCGATGCAATCACCCGCCAAAATACTATTCAATGGCAGCGAGTCCGCCCCCATAGGAGATGTGTGTTTGTTCATTTTCTTTGCCTCAATCAACCGGCGCATTTTTGCGCTCTTGTTGTCCCTAAAATGAGTCAAAGATGATTCGAGGTCAATTTCTTTTTTGAATCAGAGGTTTATTTATTCTTTTTGATACAAGATATTGTGTACGGGTTTGAAAGAACGCCTATGATGTGGGGTTATGCCCAGTGACTTTAATGCAACAAGATGCTCTTTCGTGGGATAGCCCGCATTCTTGGCCCAGCCATATCCAGGGTACCGCGTGTCCAATTCCAGCATCATATCATCGCGCGTAATCTTGGCCACAATCGATGCGGCCGCGATCGACAGGGATCGATCATCCCCTTTCACGACACAGGTTGACGGAATTATCAAATTTTTCGGCGCGCGATTACCGTCGATCAACGCGAAATCGGCCGGTTTGGGCAAATTTTTAATTGCACGTACCATGGCAAGGTGGCTTGCCTGAAGAATATTGATCTCATCAATTTCGGCCACGGATGCATGTGCCACCCCAACCGTGGCCGTTTCCATGATCTGCGCAAACAACATGCGGCGCTTGCGGTCCGTTAGTTTTTTAGAATCGCGCAAACCACCGGGAATATGATCTCGGTCCAATATCACCGCGGCGGCGGTTACGGGGCCACACAGTGGTCCCCGCCCGACCTCGTCCACTCCTGCAATCGCACTGTACCCTTGATCTGCCGCCTCGGTCTCAAATGATAAATCAGGCATGAGTGCTCAGTGCCTGTTCAATATCGGCAATCAAATCTTCAACCTTTTCGACGCCGATTGAAATTCGGATTAGGTTTTCTGGAATCCCTGTGTGCGGTTCGATGGTATGGCGATGTTCGACCAAACTTTCAACACCACCAAGCGATGTGGCACGATGAAATAGTGTCATTTTTGAAATCACATCCAATGCCGCCTGTCGTCCACCCTTGACCAACAATGACATCAAATACCCGCCACCATCTGGCATCTGACGCTGCAACCGCGAAGCATGTGGATGCGAGGCCAATCCTGGGTACCAAACTGCCTCAACCGCGCTGTGCTGTTCGAAATGGCGGGCAACAGTCAGCGCATTGTCGCACATCCGTTCCACACGAATGGGCAAAGTGCGCAGGGATCGCATCAACATCCATGCCTCAAACGCGCCAATAATTGAACCAGCGACCTGCCGATTTTGTGCGATGCGCGTCCAAAGGTCGTCTCTTGATGCACAACACAAAACACCTGCCAAAACATCCGAATGCCCATTCAATGCCTTGGTCGCGGAATGCACCACAATATCGGCGCCATGCGCGATCGGTTTCGT
>JAAEZW010000372.1 GCA_018222665.1 Paracoccaceae bacterium | reverse complement strand
CGCGGTCATCATGAACCGCAAGAAATATGAAAGCCTGTCTGATGATCACAAGCAGGTATTGGAAAATGTGGGTGGCGCAGTTGGTGCGCAAATCCTTGGAAAAGCATGGGATGATGCCGATGTCGCGGGTCGTGCAGTGGCCGTTGAAAAAGGCTCTGAAATCAATTCTCTTGGCGGCTCTGAGCTTGAAAGATGGGCAGAGCGCGTAGCGTTTATGAACGATGGATGGATTGAAAAAGCGAATGCGCGCGGGCTTGATGGCGCAGCATTGCTTGCGGATCTAAAAGAGACAATCGCCAAATACTCATAAATATTTGATCTAAAAGAGGGCGCAAAATGTGTCCTCTTTTTCAAAGGGGCTGTATCACATGAAGCGCACCACTATTTGGATGGCCCTGTTTTCGGGCGCATGTCTTTTGGTCATAATGCTGATTATGTTCGTGGATGTTATTGGTAGATATCTGTTTGGCATGCCGCTTACGTTTTCAGTTGAACTTGTCGAATTATTAATGGGGTGTGTTATCACCTTTTCGCTTGCCTACACGACCATCGTACGCGGACACATCCAAGTCGACATTTTAAACCAGTTCATTGGTCAAATGCCGAAAAAAGTACTATTGATCTTGGCTGATTTTGCGACGATGTGCTTTTTGTTGGCCGCAAGCTGGCAATTATTACGCAAGGCGAATTCGAACATGAATGATGGATCCTACACACAGATTTTGGAATGGTCGGTTCATCCATGGCTGTATCTGATGTCAGCGGCCGTCTTTTTCAGCGTGCTGATCGTCTTGCACCAAATTTATAAACTAATATTTAGGTAAATCTGTCATGTTTTATGATCCTTTACTTGTCGGGATTACCGCGTTTTTGGTGCTAATATTCCTGTTAGCGATCACAGTGCCGATTGGCGTAGCCATGATGCTGTGTGGCGTTGGTGGTCTGGCGATGATCATTGGTTTGATACCCTCACTTTCGTTGTTTGGCACGACCGTGATGCAAAGTGTTGTGACCTATGATTTGTCGATCATACCCCTCTTCATCCTGATGGGCGCACTTGCCTCGCGATCGGGCCTCAGCCAAGAACTTTACGATGCATTTAACGCATGGTTGGGCGGTTTTCGTGGGGGACTGGCGCTTGCGACTGTTGGCGCATGTGGTGCGTTTGCGGCCATTTGTGGATCGTCTGTTGCAACTGCGGCCACTATGTCCAAGGTTGCCTTGCCAGAAATGAAAAAATACCGCTACAGCGATAGCATGGCCACAGGCTCTGTCGCGGCGGGGGGCATCATTGGCATTCTGATCCCGCCATCTGTAATTCTTGTGCTTTATGGACTGCTGACCGAGTCCTCGATAGGTGATTTGTTTATCGCAGGCTTCCTTCCTGGTATTCTAACGATACTGGTTTTCATGATCGTGATTTCGATTGTGACCCGCCTGCACCCAGAGTCTGGGCCTGCGGGGGAAAAATCCACATGGAAACAAAAGCTAAACGCAACCCTGAAAACATGGGCGATTACGGCACTTTTCGCGACTGTGATCGGCGGTATTTACTTTGGTGTTTTCACCCCGACCGAAGCCGCAGGTGTCGGGGCCTTTGGCGCTCTGTTTATTGCGTTTTCTCGCAAACGCCTAAATCGCAAGATGATGAAAGAGACGCTGCTTGAAACAGGGCAAACCTCTGCGATGATCTTTACAATTTTGATTGGCGCGATCACGCTGAACAACTTGGTTATTTTTTCGGGCCTTGCAAATGCCCTTGCTGATTTTGTCTCTGGCTTGGATATGTCGCCCGCAACTGTGATGTTGATCATCCTGTTGATGTATTTGATCATGGGGTGCTTTTTGGATGCCTTGGCGATGATCCTGCTGACTGTACCCATTTTTTATCCGATTGTTTTGGATTTGGGTTATGATCCGATTTGGTTTGGGATCATTGTTGTGATGGTTGTTGAATTGGGATTGATCTCGCCACCAATCGGCATGAACGTCTTTGTGATAAAAGGCATGGCGCAATCGGTACCATTGGTCTCCATTTACAAAGGCGTCCTACCGTTTGTGATTGGCCAAATGGTGTTGATTATCGCTGTATTCCTAATCCCAGAGATCGCACTTTGGTTGCCTGAAACCGCGCGTGCCTTCCGATAAGAATACGCAGAAGAGTTTAGTAAAGAATGTTAACCGTCATGTTCCTAAGTTGAAATTGGTTGGTGCGCTTTGAGTTATCCTAAGACAGTGCCAGTTGTTATAGTGGGGTCGGGTCCAACCGGACTGACAGCTGGTTTACTGTTGGCTGCATATGGCGTGCGCTCAATCATACTGGAAAAAAATGCGGCACCTTTGGATATTCCCCGTGCCATCGTTTTAGATGATGAAGG
>JAAEZW010000371.1:1230-2379 GCA_018222665.1 Paracoccaceae bacterium | reverse complement strand
GGCGGCCGTTAAATACTCTTTTGCGCCCTGAAAACTGGGCGTATCGGTCAGCACGGATAAACAGGTTGCCCCACCTGCTTCATAGGCTTTGGCCAGTGTTGCGGGTTCAAAATCCGCGCGGATCAACCCCTTGGAAGGAGAGGCCTTTTTCACCTCTGCAATTAGGCCGTATCCCGTTTTTGTCGCCGCAATCAGAGATTTTGCAAATCCGCGTGTTGGGCCCGCGGCTTTGGCCTCTTCCTCAACGGCAGAATAGGGTTTTGATGCCTTATCTGCGGCAACTTCTTTTAATTTATAGGCCTTAATGCGGTCTAGGACTGTCTCGCTCATGTGGCCTCCGATGTGATGTTGGCAAGTGTTTTAATCGCGTTCATTGCGCGTCCACTGTCAATGGCGTCACGTGCCAATTCAACGCCAGCCTTCAGATCGCTTGCCTTATCCGCAACAACCAAGGCGGCCGCCGCGTTAAACAGGACCGCATCACGATAGGCTGATGCTTCACCCTCCATCAAAGCACGCAGCGCAACGGCGTTTTCTTCGGGTGTGCCGCCCATGATCGCACTTAGGGGTTGCACGGGCAGGCCTGCATCCTCTGGGTGGATTTGACGCCCTTTGATTTCACCGTTTTCCAATACGGCAACTTCGGTTGTGCCCGTGATGGTGATTTCATCGGTGCCATCTGATCCATGCACCAACCAAGCCTTTTCTGATCCCAATTCCCGCAGTGTTTCGGCCATGGGGAAAATCAAATCAGGGGCAAAGGCACCTGTCAGTTGCCGCTTCACACCCGCGGGGTTTGTAAGCGGCCCAAGGATGTTGAAAATTGTTTTGCATCCCAATTCCTGACGCACAGGCATCACGTATTTGACGGCGGGATGATGCATTGGGGCCATCATGAAACCAATGCCCGCCTCGGCAATGGCGCGTTCGACGACATCAGCGCCCACCATAACGTTTACACCCATTTGTCCAAGCGCATCTGCCGCCCCAGATTTGGAACTTAGGTTGCGATTTCCGTGTTTTGCCACAGGAACACCCGCACCCGCCACGACAAAGCCGGTCGCGGTTGAAATGTTCAGCGTGCCAACACCATCACCGCCCGTTCCAACGATATCCATTGCACCTTCTGGTGCGGACACAGCGATACAT
>JAAEZW010000371.1:0-1220 GCA_018222665.1 Paracoccaceae bacterium | reverse complement strand
GCATATTCCGCAACGGATTCACCGCGTGCGCGCATCGCCATCAACAATCCGCCCATTTGTGACAGTGTGGCCTCGCCGTTGAACAACAATTCAAACGCTTGTTCCGCTTGGGTGCGGCTGAGCGGTCCTTCGGAGGCCGCGTAAATTAAGGGCTTCATCAAATCGCTCATGCGGGCACCTTCATCATATTTACAAAGTTTTGCAGCAGGGCGTGACCATGCTCTGATCGGATGGATTCTGGATGAAACTGAACCCCTTGGATTGGCAGATCACGGTGTTCTAATCCCATGATTGTTCCATCCTCTAACCATGCTGTCACATTCAGGCAGTCAGGTAATGTTTCGCGTTCCACGATCAATGAATGATAGCGCGTCGCCTCAAACGGTGTTGGAAGGCCTTTGAACACTCCCTGATCGTTATGATGCATCGTGCCCATTTTCCCGTGCACAATTTCATGACAGCGCACGACAGTTCCGCCAAAGGCCTGACCGATCGTTTGATGCCCCAAACACACACCCATCAACGGGGTTTTCGTTTCTGCGGCAGCCTGTGTCAGCGCCAAACAAATGCCTGCCTGATCCGGGTCACAAGGCCCGGGTGACAATAGAATGCCCGCAGGGTTCATGGCAATCGCCTCTTGGACGTCAATTGCATCGTTGCGGCGCACCACGATTTCTGTTCCCAACTCGCCCAAATAATGGACAAGGTTGTATGTAAAGCTGTCATAGTTATCGATAAGCAGCAGCATCAGAACTTTTTCCTAAACTTCGCATTCTGGGCTAGCCCAGATCGCATGGGTCGCGCTATACATGTTCAGGGATCGGACCCATCGTCAAGAGGCGAAGGGAAAGAAAGAGCGGTGAATTAGAATATCCATGGAGTTAACAACGTGGGACTTGGTTTTTTAGGCGGTTTTATTCGGGGACTTATTGTCGGCGGGTTCGCATTGGTGTGTGTTTCGCTGTATTTGGGAAACACATCTGCGCCGATCCCAGAACGTACCGAGGTTGAGGTTCCAGCAGGGTCTGAGTTCACGTTAAAGCGTGAAGATACCGCGGTTCAACGCCCAAAACCCATCGAACAAACAACAACAGCGCCCGCACCCGAAGTGACAGCGCCAAGTGTTGAAACATCCCTAAACGATGCGGCGGGTGTGACCGATGCGCCGATGGTTCCTGAAACGGGTTTGGTTGATACAACTGCGCCAACATCACCCGACA
>JAAEZW010000370.1 GCA_018222665.1 Paracoccaceae bacterium | reverse complement strand
CATCATATTTATGGCGCTTTCTTCAACCATATTTTTTGCGACACGCCCCGATATTTGGGTCTATGTTGGGGCGGCATTGGTGGCGGGATCGGGCCTGATCATTTGGTGGCGCGAAAAACAAAATAATCCACAGGATACATAGAAGGATACCCAAGATGAATTCATATGACTTTGACGATCAGGTCGCCGTTATCACAGGGGGGGCACAGGGCATTGGGTATGCGGTTGCCAAGCGGATGATTGAAAATGGTGCTAAGGTTGTCATTTGGGATTTCGACACGGATTTGGCCCGAGCCAGCGCGTCTGAACTGGGCGCAACTGCACTTCATTGCGATGTCAGCGATTGGGACAGTGTTCAGGCCGCAGCGCAACAGACGGAAAATCAATTGGGGCGCATTGATGTTTTGGTGAACTCTGCCGGTGTGGCAGGGGCGAATGCCGTTGTCGAGGAGTATCCGATTGAGGAATGGAACAAAATCATGTCCGTCAATTTAAACGGAACCTTTCACACAAATCGTGCGGTCATTGCAGGCATGAAACAACGCGGATACGGGCGAATTGTGAACATTGCATCGATTGCAGGAAAAGAGGGTAATCCAAACGCCAGCGCCTATTCTGCATCCAAGGCGGGGGTGATCGCGTTGACAAAATCATTGGGTAAAGAGGCGGCAGATTTCAACATCGGTGTGAATTGCGTCACACCCGCGGCGGCCCGCACGGCGATCTTTGATCAGATGTCAGAGGAACACATCAATTACATGCTGTCGAAAATACCGCGCAACCGATTTGTGGATTTGGCCGAGGTTGCCAACATGATTTGTTGGATCGCAAGTGCCGAAAACGCATTTACAACTGGGGCGGTGTTTGACCTGTCAGGTGGACGTGCAACATACTAGGGCAAGGGAGGCTCTTATGAAAAACATCGGTGTTATCGGATTGGGGGATATGGGTAGTGGTCTGGCCAAGAACCTGATGGCAAATGGATTTTCCGTCTTTGGTTTGGATCTAAAGCCTGAACGACAGGCGGCATTCACCGATATGGGCGGCACCTTGGTGAATGATGCCGCGGATTTGGGGCGTCGGGTTGATGCGGCCTTTGTCATGGTGATGAACGGAGATCAGGCGAAATCAGTGATATTGGGCCCTGATGGTTTGGTCGAAAACATGGAGCAGGGTGGTGTTGTGATCCTAAGTGCGACGATCAAACCGCATGAGGCCGTTGAAATTGGCTCGGCTATGCAGGGCAGTAGCATTGATTTGATCGACACGCCTGTCTCGGGCGGGTTTCCAGGGGCGCAGGGCGGCACGCTGACCATGATGGCAGCTGCCCCTGATGATGTCATGGCGCGGGCCCGTCCTGTGTTAGAGGCGGTCTCGGCCTCAATCCACCACGTGGGAACCAAGGCAGGGGATGGACAAACGGTAAAGGCCTGTTTGCAATCCCTGATCGGGTCCCAATTTTCCGCCACGTTCGAGGCCGCTGCATTGGCCGCCAAAGCAGGTGTCAGTGGTGAAGTGCTTTACAATGTATTTTCAACCTCTGGGGCGGGCAGTGGCGTTGTGAATAACGCGCTTCAAAAAATCATTGATCGCGAATTTGAAGGGACGGGCAGTCATATCAACACGATGCATAAGGATCTGACCATTTCGTTGAACTTGGCCGAAAATCTGGGTGTTCCGATGCACACAGCCGCCGCCGCGATGCAGATATTTCACGCAGGGCGCACCAAATATCCCAATGGCGATAACTGGGTCTGTACCCGCGTGATCGAAGAGATCATCGGCGCAGAATTGCATAGATAGGGGGATCACATGAAACTGGGTGTCATATGTGACGGGATCAGTCGGGATCTGGAACATACCATTACGGTCATGAATGAGTTTGATCTGACCTATGCCGAACTGCAATTTGTGTGGGATCACGAAGTCGGGGATCACAGCGCTGAAGAGATCAAAAAGATTGATCAAATCTGTCGGGACAATGGCAAGCCTGTCAGTTGTCTATCACGCCATATTTTTGCGGGGATGAGCACCGAAAATCGCCCCGGTGATGCGTTGCATCAAAAACATATGGATGCGCTAAAACGTGTGGTTGATATGGCCCATGTGGTGGGATCGCCATTGGTGCGGATCATGACCCAGAAAAAGGAACAAATCCTGTGGGGTCATAATGGGGCGGAACAATGGAATGTTGCCAAAGGGGCGTGGGCTACAATGCCCCCCATGATCGCTCCGGCCGTGGATTTTGCGCGTCAGGCGGGGGTGACCTTGGTCGTGGAAACGGGCAATGGGACCATGGTTAATTCCAATTACACCGCCCGTAAACTGATTGATGAGCTGGACGCCAAAGATACGTTAAAGGTGTTGTGGGACCCTGCCAATAATTG
>JAAEZW010000369.1 GCA_018222665.1 Paracoccaceae bacterium | reverse complement strand
TTGCAAGCGGCGAGTGTGATGTTCCATTGCGCAGGTGTGGATAAGAAAAAGTTCATGGAAGATGTGAAGGAAAATCCACTGACCTATGCGGATTGGTCAACGGGTGAATGGACGGTGGAAACGGATGGGAAAGAGGACACCATGTTTTCCCCATTCATCAAAAAACCCTTCGAACAGGCACGCCAATCGGGATTGATACCTGCGGATTTGTCCACGATTTCGGGAACATGGGGTGCCGTGCATGACACGGGTGAAATGACCTATATGAATTTGGTGCATCTGGCAGAATGTGACGGTACTGATCCCGCGGATTTAACCCACTTCGAAATGGAAGGTCGGCGTCAGGCGATGCTGGCGATTGATGCGCTGCGCGAATATGCGCCGGGCTGTTCGGGCATTCGGTTGCGAAATTTCGGCATGACGATTGGCATTCGCGATACCCGCAAAATCGACGCACATTACAACATGACCGAGGACGATGTACGCCATCAGGCCCGATTTGAAGACAGTATTGGGATCTATCCCGAATTTATCGACGGATACGGCATTCTTATCCTACCAACGACGGGGCGTTATATGCATATTCCTTTTCGCTCCATGCTTCCAAAACGGATCAAGGGTTTGCTGGTTGCGGGTCGTGCAACGGGTGGGGATCGGGTGGCACATGCCGCAACACGAAACATGGCCTGTTGTGCGGTATCTGGGCAGGGCGCAGGGATCGCAGCGGCACTGGCGGTCAAAACACGATGTGATCTGGCCGATGTTGATATGACTGCAGTGCAGGGCGCGTTGGCCAAGCAGGGTGTTCGGTATCACTAAATCCAGTGTTGGCGTGTGTGGTGTTTCACCGATCACTCAAAGTTCATTTTGACACAGGCACATGTCGCTCTACCAATAGGGTGTTAGTTTTCATTATTGGATGTGCACATGCGGTTCGTATTTCTATTTGTAGTGTTCTTACTTCCCCATGCAGGTTTTGCCAAAACTATCAAGGGAAGCCACGATACTAGCCTACATCTGACCTACATCGCCGAATTTAACGAACCTTGGGCAATCGAACAGTTGGATCATCAATCGATTTTGCTGACGGAAAAATCCGGTCAAATGTGGCGCGTGGATGATGCGGGCAACAGAACGCCAATTCGAGGTGTCCCCAATGTCGCCTATGGCGGCCAAGGTGGATTGGGGGACATCAAACTGCATCCTGATTTTGCCGAAAATCGCCTAATCTATTTTTCCGCTATCGCTTCAGATGATGGTGGTGCAACCCGCGGTGCGGTGGTCTATCGCGCGGAATTTACGGGTGATGCACTTGAAAACGTGCAGCAGATTTGGCGACAAGATCCCTTTGTTTCTGGAATGGGACATTTTGGTCATAAACTTGCGTTTTCAAAGGATGCTGCAACAGATCGGGATGTTATTTTTATAACATCTGGGGATCGCCAATACATGCATCCTGCACAAAATTACGGCACCAATATTGGTAAAATCGTTCGTATCTTTGATGACGGTCACGTTCCTGAAACCAATCCATATTCGAGTAAGCCATCGCCCACGAACCAAATTTGGAGTGCGGGTCATCGCAATCCATTGGGCATTGCATTTGACCCGCGAGGCGCCTTGTGGAGTGTCGAGATGGGGCCAGCAGATGGTGATGAGCTAAATTTGATTCAGCCTGCCCGCAACTATGGCTGGCCCATCGTGTCCGAGGGTGAGCATTACGATGGTACACCCATTCCTTCACATGCGACGCGTCCTGATTTCACAGCACCAATCAGAAGCTGGGTGCCCACTATTGCCCCATCTGCCGTCCGCTTTATGCCCGCGCGTGATGAAAATGAATGGGCTTCAAATGCCTTTGTCACGGGTTTAAGAAGCCGCGCATTGTTTCGTCTGCAAATCGCGGAAGATCGTGTCGCCGTGGAAGAGATATTTCAATTCAAACGCCGACTGCGGGATGTATTGCCAATATCAGATGATCGTATTTGGTTGATCGAAGACGGTAAATCCGCACGCCTTCTCATCGCAAAAAAACAGGACTAACTAGGATGACGCGACAAGCGTCATCCTGATTCCAGACACGTGATGGCTGCGATCGTTTAACCGCTGACGTCAGCGGTTTAGAAAAACGGCAATCCGCAAACGGTACCTACATCCGAATGAGGCCAATTTCAAACACGCCTGTCAAGGTCGTTACATTAGTTACTCAGTGTCAGATCACTTGGCATTCTGTGATTAAGAACAGTTGCCGCGTTGACTATATCGTTGTCATGGGCCCGCTTTTTTGCAGCTGCATGATCCAATCCGTGATCTAGCCAACGGTTGATCAATCTGCGTTCCAATTCGTCAAAATCGGCCTCAACAAAAACGGAATAGCCCCAGAATTGA
>JAAEZW010000368.1 GCA_018222665.1 Paracoccaceae bacterium | reverse complement strand
CACAAACGTCGCTTTGCGCTATGCGCACTATGGATACATACTGGAATCAGGCCGTGTGGTGATGGATGGACCTGCAGCTGAATTACGTGAAAATCCTGATGTTAAAGAGTTTTATCTAGGTATGTCTGAAGAGGGACGAAAATCCTATCGCGATACGCGCAGCTATCGCCGTCGTAAACGTTGGCTGAGCTAATTTAAATATTTTCTCTCAACGACTTTGAACTAGGACGACCGCTCATGAGCTTTTTTGATGATTTAGAAACTCGCAGTGCTGATCAACGTGCCAGTGACTTGGCTTTGGCCCTGCCTGCACAAATCGCAAATGCTCAGAAATTGAGCGGGTATGCAGATGCGGTGGGTGCGGTTGATGCAAGTGCAATTCAAACGATTGAGGATTTGGCTGGGCTGCCCGTTTTACGCAAATCTGATCTGGTGCAAGCCCAATCGGGAAATGGCCCGCTTGGGGGATATGGTGCGCTGAAAACACATGAGTTCGCGCATATCTTTCAATCCCCAGGGCCAATTTATGAACCTGGCGGTGTTGGCCATGACTGGTGGCGTATCGGTCGGTTTTTGAATGCGGTTGGCATTGGCGCAGGCGATATCGTTCAAAACTGCTTTGGGTATCATTTGACGCCTGCGGGAATGATTTTTGAAAATGGTGCGCGTGCGGTCAACGCGGCGGTTGTCCCCGCAGGGGTTGGCCAGACCGAATTACAGGTGCGCGCGGCATCTGATATTGGAACAACGGCTTATGCGGGTACGCCCGATTATCTAAAGGTGATTTGGGATAAGGCCGATGAATTGGGCTTCAAGCTAGGCATCACCAAAGCCGCGGTTGGTGGCGGTGCATTGTTCCCGTCCTTGCGTCAGGAATACGCAGATCGTGGTGTTCTGTGTTTGCAAAACTATGCAACCGCGGATTTGGGCAACGTGGCCTATGAATCCCAAGCCATGGACGGCATGATCGTCGATGAAGGCGTGATTGTTGAGATCGTAACACCAGGCACAGGAAACCCAGTTGCAGTGGGTGAGGTGGGCGAAGTTGTCGTGACCACATTAAACCGCGACTACCCATTGGTTCGCTTCGCAACAGGCGATTTGTCTGCCGTCATGGCGGGGCAGTCGCCCTGTGGGCGTACCAACATGCGCATCAAAGGGTGGATGGGACGCGCGGATCAAACAACCAAGATCAAGGGGATGTTTGTACGCCCAGAACAGGTTGCGGATTTGGTGGCAAAACACGATGAAATTGATCGCGCACGGGTCATTGCCATTCGGGATGGCGAAATGGACGGAATGATTGTTCAACTGGAAACATCTGCGACAGATCCGGCGCGGTATGAGGCGTCTGTTATGGACTGCCTAAAACTGCGCGGACGTATCGAATTGATTGCACCAGGTGGATTGCCCCGTGACGGTTTGGTGATCGAAGATCAACGCAAATACGACTGAATAAGGTCTGTTGCGCCAATTCGCCGAATATCTGGAACTTTGTAACGTATCGACTTTGCGCAAGTGACCCTGCAGAGCTGAGCTACTATAAAAACGCCCTCAGGTTCAAACCCCGAGGGCGCTTCAATTTATTATAGCATCATTTGATAGCTGGCTGGAACATAGCGGAATCCATCACCGCGCGTTTCAACATATCCTAGACCAGGCCATGGCATGTGGTATCCGATAAATGGCATTTTTTCATCTGCCAACATGCCCAAAATAAGCCGCCGCGTTTGTGCAGCCCCTTCGCGATCACGATCAAAACGCAATTCCCAATCGGGATACGCCAATGACCAGATATAGTGGTTTGCAAAATCTCCCCCAAGGAACAGATTCTTGCCCTCTGACTCGATCATATATCCCATGTGACCTGGGGTATGACCATGTGCGGCCATCGCGGTGACACCTGTGACGATATCTTCACCATCTTCAAGCATGACGATTTCATCCTCTAGCGGACGGATCTTTTCCTCAAACGTGTCGTTACCCGAGAAATCCCAATCTTCGTATTCTGCAAGGCCACACACATATTCGGCGTTTTCAAACGTGCGCACATCGTTTTCCGAAATGCCGCCGATGTGATCGCCGTGGAAGTGGGTTAAAACAACCTTATCCACCTGATCTGCGCTGTAACCTGCGCTTTCCAAGGCTGCGACTGTGCCTATCGGATTTTGGCCTGTATCAAACAGGATCAATTCCGCGCCTGTATTGATCACGGTTGGGGTATAGAACATTTGGAATTTATCATCTGGAATCGCATTTTCGGCGCAGACACGTTTGAATTCATCTTCGCTAACGTTCAGGCCAAAAATGCTTTGTGGATCATTATTAACGGTGACTGTGCCCGAAAGAATTGTCGTAATTTCAAAGCTGCCTAATTGAAATCTGCGATGTAGCGACA
>JAAEZW010000367.1 GCA_018222665.1 Paracoccaceae bacterium | reverse complement strand
GGCGGAGGTTGGGTCATCAAGGGCCTTTTCGGGTTGGCACTTGTGTTATCCACTGTTGGTGTTTGGGGGCCGTTTACCCCCACATCTGACACGTTCACGTTGGTGATCAAACTCGCCGCTTCCATCCTTTTGCTTATCGCGGGATCAGGTTTGCTAATTGCGCGCAAGGATTATTGCACTTAATTGTGCCGATTTGCGTCAAAGATGCAATTTGCCTTGCAGTTTGCAATAAATTTCAGTTCACTCAGCCCCAACGCAATATAAGCTTAGGGAGCGCGCCGCGATGGCAAAGACATATTTAAGTTCTGATTTGAAATTGGAAGGGGATGTCAAATCCCAAGGTGACATCGAAATTGATGGCGCGGTGAAGGGCCAAGTGGCCGCAAAATCTGTGAATGTTTTGGGCTCGGGCTCGGTCGATGGATCTGTATCCTCTGACACCCTTGCTGTTGAGGGGAAGGTTGACGGCAGTGTGAACACCAATGATCTGTCCATCGCAGCAACGGGTCAGATAAAGGCGGATGTGGTTTATCAATCCATCGCAACCGCCAAAGGTGCCAAAGTCGAAGGCACTCTAAAAACGAAATAAGTCGACATACATTGTTAAAATAAGAAAGGGCCGCGGTTTTGCGGCCCTTTGTTCGTTCAGGATGCACGGCGGCGTCTGCGGCGTCCTCTGCCTTCTGCGTCACCACCTCCTGCGTTAAAGTTTGGATTGGGCAGGGTCACGATGCTGCGCAATTCGGGGAAGGGATCGATTTTATGCGGAATTGCGTTGGCCGCGACAAAATGATCTTGGAACTTGGGCTCAATTGCGGTTTCCACCTTGGTGATTTCGCCAACCACCCGTTCAATCTCGCGCCGTGACCCCACATTACACAGGGCAATCCGCGCCCCTGTTCCCGCGGCATTGCCCGCAGAAAACACCTTATCCAATGCGACATCTGGGATCATGCCCAGAACCATGGCGTGTTTGCTGGAAATATGTGCACCAAAAGCGCCCGCCAATACGACGCGATCAACGCGGTCGACATTCATATCATCCATCAATAGACGGGCACCTGCATAAAGTGCGGATTTCGCCAGCTGAATTGCGCGAATATCCCCTTGGGTCACGGTGATGCGCGGCCCACCATCGGCGGTACCATCATAGACCAAATAGGAATGCGTGCGCCCCTCTGGGATGCTGCGCGTGGTGCCTGTGGCTTCGGCCGATCCGATGAGGCCGTTTTCATCCATCAATCCCGCGATGCGCAGTTCTGCGACCGCCTCAATAATGCCTGACCCACAGATACCTGTGATGCCCGATGCGGCGGTTGCTTCGGCAAACCCTTCTTCGTCTGACCAAATATCACTGCCGATCACACGGAAACGTGGTTCCTTTGTCACGGGATCAATTTCGATCCGTTCAATGGCACCGGGGGCCGCGCGTTGGCCCGAACTGATCTGCGCCCCTTCAAATGCGGGACCTGTTGGGGAAGAGCAGGCCAAAACGCGCGATGTGTTCCCCAGCAGGATTTCGGCGTTTGTTCCCACATCCACGATCAATACCAAATCATCGGATTTTCCGGGTTCTTCGGACAATGCAACTGCCGCCGCATCCGCGCCAACGTGCCCTGCGATACAAGGAAGGACATAGATCTGTGCAGATTTTGCAATATTGGTCAGGTCCAGATCATAGGCTAGCAATGTGACGGATTCAGATGTGGCCAAGGCAAAAGGCGCCTGACCCAATTCAACGGGATCAATGCCCAACAGCAAATGGTGCATGACAGGGTTGCAGACAAAGACAACCTCAAAAATCAGGCTGGGATCAATGTCTGCGTCTTTTGCGATATCCTCGGCCAATGTATTGATCGCATCGCGCACCGCCCGCGTCATTTCGCGGTCTCCACCTGGGTTCATCATGGAATAGCTGACGCGGCTCATCAAATCTTCGCCAAATCGGATTTGTGGGTTCATCACACCTGCGCTTGCAACAACTTCGCCCGTGGTCAAATCGGTCAGGTGTGCCGCAATCGTGGTTGAGCCCAAATCAATGGCCAATCCATATAACCCACCCTCGTGTAGTCCTGACCACACATCTAAAATACGGGCCTGATCTGATTTGTGATCGCGGTAAACGGCAATGGATGCCTGCCAATTTCCTTTGCGCAAACGGGGTTGCAATTCGGTCAGCACACTTAAGTCGCAGGTCACATTGTCAATGTCCCATTGATCTTTCAGCGCTTGGGCCAAACGCTCAAGATCGCCTGTGGGTTTGTGCATGTCAGGTTCTTCAACCTCAACAAAATAAAGCTTTGTCGCAGGGTCCATTTCGATGGCGCGCGCGCTGGCGGCTTTGCGGACTACCTGTTTGTGCACTTGGCTTTCGGGGGGGACATCAATCACAATGTCACCTTGGACAG
>JAAEZW010000012.1 GCA_018222665.1 Paracoccaceae bacterium | reverse complement strand
GCAAAGATCGCTATGCCATCGTGATCGATGAAATCCCCTATCAGGTGAACAAAGCCTCGATGATTGAAAAAATCGCCGAACAAGTACGCGAGAAAAAGATCGAAGGCATTGCACATGTTCAAGACGAATCTGATCGCAATGGTGTGCGTGTTGTTGTCGAATTAAAACGCGATGCGACGGCCGAGGTTGTATTGAACCAACTGTATCGCTTTACACCGATGCAGACATCCTTTGGCTGTAACATGTTGGCCTTGAACGGTGGACGACCAGAGCAACTGACCCTGCGCACCTTCCTGACCAACTTTATCGATTTCCGCGAAGAGGTGGTTGCCCGCCGCACGGCCTATGAATTGCGCAAAGCGCGTGAACGCAGTCACGTCCTGTGTGGTTTGGCGGTTGCTGTGTCTAACGTTGATGAGGTCGTGGCCACAATCCGCGGATCAGCAGACGCCGCAGATGCGCGTGAAAAATTGATGACGCGCCGTTGGCCCGCGCATGACATTGCGGAGTACATCCAACTGATTGATGATCCAACGCATACGATGAATGAGGATGGGACATATAACCTGTCTGAAACACAGGCCCGCGCGATCCTTGAATTACGCCTGCAGCGTTTGACGCAAATCGGCGTCAAAGAAGTTACGGACGAACTCCAAGAATTAGCATTTAAAATCCGCGAATATTTGGAAATCCTTGCGTCGCGCGATCGCATCATGGACATTATCCGTACCGAATTGGTGGAAGTCAAAGAGCAATTCGCCGTTCCCCGTCGCACCGAGATCGTTGAATGGTCTGGGGACATGGAAGATGAGGACCTGATCGAACGCGAAGATATGGTTGTGACTGTCACCGCAGGTGGATACATCAAACGCACACCCTTGGCCGATTTCCGTGCGCAGCGTCGCGGAGGTAAGGGCCTATCGGGGATGCAAACCAAGGATGAGGATGCGGTCACAACCCTATTTGTGGCCAACACGCATACGCAACTGTTGTTCTTCACCACTGACGGGATGGCCTATAAACTGAAAACATGGCGCCTGCCACAGGGTGGTCGCACCGCCAAAGGCAAGGCCATTGTGAATATCCTGCCCATCCCAACAGGTGTGTCCATCGCCGCAATCATGCCCGTGGATGTGCCCGAGGAGGAATGGGACAACCTACAAACTATCTTTGCCACATCGGCGGGCGACGTTCGCCGAAATGCATTGTCAGATTTCACAAATGTCCGTTCAAACGGCAAAATCGCGATGGACCTGCCCGAGGGAATCGAATTGGTCAATGCGCGCATTGCAGGTGAAGATGATGATGTGATGCTGTTCACAAATTCGGGTCGTGCGATCCGCTTTTCCACCACAGACGTGCGTGTGTTCAAGGGGCGCAAATCAACGGGCGTGCGAGGTATTCGCCTAGTCGGTGAGGACCGCGTTGTGTCCATGTCGATCATGCGCCATTTCGATGCCACATCGGATGAACGCGCCGCCTATCTGAAAATGCGCCGCGCAATTGCGGGCATGGTGGATGAAGAAGGCAGCAGCGACGAAGAAGGTGTCAGTGAAAACGCGACAATTTCCCAAGAACGCTATGCAGAAATGTCAGCGGCAGAAAACCTAATCCTAACGATCACAAAGGGCGGATCAGGCAAAATGTCCTCAAGCCATGATTATCCCGTGCGTGGACGCGGCGGCATGGGCGTGGCGGCCATGGACAAGGCAATGCGCGGCGGTGAAATCGTTGCCTCCTTCCCAGTTGAGATGCAGGACCAGATCATGTTGGTCACATCCAAAGGTCAGTCTATTCGCGTACCTGTGGACGGCATTTCATTCCGCTCACGCTCTGCAGGCGGGGTACGTGTCTTTAACACTGGAACGGATGAAACGGTCGTCTCTGTTGCCTGGATCGCAGATCAAGGTGAAGACGACGCCGAGGTAATCGACGGTGATCAAACCGCATAATCGATCAGATCATCAAAGATGCCCTGGATTGGATCGAGCAGAGCTTTCATAGATTGCAGTAATCAAAGTTTGGCAAATTTTTCGCGGATATAGCGCACAAATGGTTCTGATGAGGCGGCCTGACCGGTCGCCTTTTCAATGACCTCTTGGGCCTTATATCTACGCCCGTGTTGCTGCACGTTTTCGCGCAACCAAGTGCGCGCGGTATCTGTGCGCCCCTCGGCCAATTCATCAATGGCATTTGGTGCATCTTTCAACATCGCCTCGCGCAAGCAGGCCGCATAGATATTGCCGATGGCATAGGTTGGGAAATACCCAATCAAACACTCTGACCAATGAATATCCTGCAACATTCCCAAAGATGCTTTGGGAACCGCGTAACCGAAATCAGCAAGAAAACGATCATTCCATGCCGCCTCAAGATCGTTGACCATCAAATCACCTGCGATCAACGCGCGTTCCAAATCATATCGCAACATGATGTGCAGGTTATATTGCAACTCATCCGCTTCGGTTCTGACGTATCCATTTTTAACGCTGTTCACCGCGCGGTAAAACCCATCCGCATCCGAAACACCCAGATCGCCGAAGGCATCTTTCATCTGGCCAAATAACCAATCGGTAAAGGGCCGCGAACGGGCCAGTTGGTTTTCGTAAATACGGCTTTGGCTTTCGTGAACAGCCATGGAACATCCATTGCCCAGTGGCGTGAAATTATATGCCAGATCCACATTTTGTTCATAGTTCGCATGCCCCACTTCGTGGATTGTGGAATACAGGCTGTCCAATGGATTTGTTTCGTCGTATCGCGTTGTGATGCGCACGTCATTGCCGCTGCCCGAACTAAACGGATGCACAGCCACATCAATGCGCCCCCGTTCCATATCATACCCGAACACACGGGCCACACGGTCGGTAAGCGTACGTTGCTGTTCCGTTGGGAAATGACCAGACAAGGACACGGATTGATTACGCTCTAACACCTCGGTGCGCAGATCCACCAAATGGTGGCGCAGATTGTCGAAAATTTCGGTAATTTCAGCACTGCTTCCGTCAGGTTCATAATCTTGCAACAGCGCATCATACAGCGGTGTGTTTTCGTCGGCCAAAACTTCGGCCTTTTGACGGGCCAGGTTCACAACCTCGCTCAGCATAGGCAAAAAGATTGACACATCATCCGCGGCCTTGGCCTCGGTCCAGGCACGATGCGATTTCGACGTAATGCGCGCAAGCGCAACCGCCAAATCCTGAGGCACTTTTTGGCGGCGCATGAAATCTGTTTGGATCAAATCGAACATGCGCCGTTCGGTGCCTGCCAACTGATCAGGATCAACCACAGACAATAGATCGCCAAGTTCCGCACCACTGCCGCGCGCGTGGAGGACCCCTGCTAATGCGGCCATCTGTTCGGATCGGTCATCCCCAGAACCCGCTGGCATCACTGTTTCATGATCCCATCCAAGTAGCTGCGCGATGCGTCCCAACGCCTCGCTTTGACGTTGATAGGCCAGCAATGCATCAAAGGGTGTGCTCATGACTTAACTCCGTACTGATTGTTCAGGTGGATAGCCTGATACGAATTTCGCCCATAGGATCGACACCCACAAAACAATCGCACCAAATTGATGGAAAATCGCAATTTCCAAGGGCGATGAATACATCACAGTAACGATGCCCAAAACCGCCTGAAAAAATGTGGCTGTGAGCACAACGTTGAACACAAAGCGCACCTTGTCATTGCCTGACTGACGCGAACGGCGCCACACAATGATCACATAAATGAACAACAGATAGGCCACGATACGGTGGATAAATTGAACAGTCCCGTCGTTTTCAAAGAAGTTGCGCCAAAGCGGTTCCAATTCAAACATAAAGGGTGGGAAAAATCCGCCCGCCATCAGCGGCCAATCCACATAGTTACGCCCAGCATCAATGCCCGCGACCAATGCGCCGATGAAGATTTGCAGAAACGCGAAATGCATCACGCCAGTGGACATGGAAAACAATTTCGCCTCACGCCCTCGACGGCGTTGCAGCAAATCTTTATCACTATTTGAAATTTGCAGAACAAACCAAGTGATGAACCCAAGGATGACAAAGGCCAAAGCAAGGTGCGTCGCCAAACGGTACGAGGCGACATCCAACATCTCACCACCCAATCCGCTGTAAACCATCCACCAACCAATGGCCCCCTGCAAACCACCCAAGGCCCCCAATAACAGCAATTTAGGCGTCCAACCTGTTGGGATTTTTTTGTTTAAGAAGAAGAACGCAAATCCAAGCGCCCAGACCAGTCCAATGAAGCGGCCCAGTTGACGATGGCCCCATTCCCACCAGTAGATTAATTTAAATTCAGACATGGACATGCCCATGTTCTGCAATTGGTATTCGGGAATTTGTTTGTATTTTTCAAATTCAACTAACCACGCTGCATCATTCATGGGCGGTAAGGCACCCGTCAGCGGGCGCCATTCGGTGATCGACAGACCGCTGTCGGTTAATCGCGTCAAACCGCCGACCAAAATCATCGCCCAAACCAATAGGAATAAGAGGATCATCCATGCGCGGATCGCCGCGCGGGCGCCCGTATTCTGACCCAGATCAATCACTCCGACATGCGGCTGCGCGTCGGTTGATTTTTCACTGACATCTTCAAAAATTGTGCGTTTCGTGCTCATCTGATTATGCCTTTTATTTTTTGCTTAAGGCTAGGGTTTCGGGGTGGATTTTTCAATCCCCATCACGGTTTTTCCAACGCACCATTTGACGCATCATCCCGTGAAAAATTTGCACGTCTGATCGGGATAATGGCATGCGCGACCATAGATTGCGCAAATTGGTTTTCATGCCCTCTGCTTTTGCCTCTGGGAAAAAGAACCCTGCCTGATCCAAGGCTGTTTCAAAATGTTCGGACAGTTTTTCAATTTCACCTGTTTCGGCCCATTCGGTTTTGGCCATTTCCATGGTTTCGGCCTGAATGGTTTGTGTGGCGCGACGCCATTCGTACCCCAACAACAGCACACATTGCGCAAGGTTTAGGGATGGAAAATCGGGGTTTACAGGCACGCTGACAATGGCGTTTGCCTGCGCGATATCTTCGTTTTCAAGGCCCGAACGTTCAGGGCCAAACATGATCGACACATTTTCACCACGCGCGATACGCTCTGCCGCTTGGCGCATAGCCTCTTCAGGGCTTAGGACAGGTTTCGTCAACCCACGTGGCCGCGCCGTTGTGGCCAACACGAAATGGGCATCGCTCAACGCACCTTCGACCCGATCAAAATGACCTGCCTCATCCAACAAACGCCCTGCCCCACTGGCCATGGCGACGGCCTTTTGACTGGGCCACCCATCACGGGGGGCAACGACCCGCATACGGTCCAATCCGAAATTCCACATCCCCCGCGCCGCGGCACCAATATTTTCGCCCATCTGGGGGCGCACCAAAACGACACTTGGCTGTGGATGTGAAGATGGCATGAAAACCTCCGCTGTGTTTGGGCGTGATTTAAGTCAAGCCTGCCCAAGAAGAAAGCCCATTTTCACCAAGGCCCATGGTCAAGCGCGTTTTTCCACGCTAAAAGGGCGCAGAAATATCCAAGGATCCCAAGATGGCGCAAGACGAGCTTCCACAAACCTATTTGATTACACCGTCCGATTTCGATCAAACGGTGCTTTGCGATGATCTCGCGCGTGTTTTGGATGCCCATCCTGTGGCCTGTGTGCGTATGGCACTGGCCACCCGAGATGAAACCCGCATCCTTAAGGCGGGCGATGCCCTGCGCGAAGTTTGCCATGCGCGGGATGTGGCCATTGTGATCGACAGCCATGTGTTGATGGTGGAACGTTTGGGGTTGGATGGCGTGCATCTTCCCGATGGTGCGCGCAATTTGCGCAAAGCCCGCAAAGAATTGGGGGATGAGGCCATTGTCGGCGCCTATTGCGGCGCATCACGCCATGACGGAATGATCGCAGGCGAAGCCGGCGCAGAATACGTGAGCTTTGGCCCCCTAAGCGGGGCAGCATTGGGCGATGGCACATTGGCAGAACACGACTTGTTTGCATGGTGGAGCGAGATGATCGAGGTGCCTATCGTGGCCGAGGGCGGCCTGAGCGCCGAAATCGTGCGTCAAATCACACCTGTTACAGATTTCTTGGCTTTTGGGGATGAAATATGGGGAACAGATAGCCCCGCCGAGGCCCTGACCACGTTACTTGCAGCGCGCGCCTAGTATTTCCCATCAAATACATGCGCGCTGCGCACGTCCTGTTCCAAATCCGCAGCTAATATTTTGCGGCTGTCATACTGTTTCAACGCGCGTGGTTCGTGAAACACGACCTCTACTTGTCCTTGCGGGAGTGCCGAAAGGGATTGAATCATATGGGTGCCAAAATCCATTTCACCCCACCAACCATAAAACCGCTTATCCTGATTTTTTGGAGCATGATAATTTACAGTCACCGCTTGGATGTAAATTTTATCCTTCAGCTCGGGCTCAAAAAACGCCGCGAAGAGTGTCGATTTAAACGGCAAGACCCGCAGACTGTCGGTGGATGTTCCTTCGGGAAAGAACAACAATTTATGTCCTAAACCCAACCGCGTTTGAAACAAATCCTTTTGCAATTTTGAATCGCGACGTTCGCGGCGAATGAATACCGTGCCTGTGATATTTGCCAAAAACCCGATCCCAGGCCAACTGGACACCTCAGCTTTGGAGACAAAAAACACGCGCTTCGCGGCGTTCAGAACGATGATATCCAACCAAGATGAGTGATTGGCCACAACCGCACCAGGATGCGTCATGGGTGTCCCGCGCGCCGACATACGCAATCCAATCGCGCGCGCACCAATGCGACAGACCCAATTCACCACCTGACCACTGATTGGACGGCGGGGCCCAACAAAGGGGCGTTCCACCCCACGCGCGATGAACAGGAACAAAATCCCAGCCAAAATGATCGAGAGCATCAGAACAGCACGGATTGCCACAAGGCACCAGCCGAGGATCGAAATATCAGAGAGCTTTGGTTCAAGCTCTTCTGTCCAGTCAGGTGTATTAGGATCGTGCATATAGATTTCGCTGCTTTTCGTTCATTTTCGCGGTGTCCATAATCAAACAGACATCTGTTGTATTAAACCGGCGATCGACAAAGGCATCCGCCCCCACAACACTGCCTAGACGCAGATAGGCCTTAATCAATGCAGGCACTGCCAGCATCGCTGCCTTGCGATCCAAATCCGCCTCTGAAATCAGGTTCATCGTTTGTGCCGAATGTGGCTGTGCCTGCACACGCAGTTCAGGGGGGGCAAGATGACGATGATACAGCATGCTAAGCGGTGCGGCGATATCCGCGATATTTGTGCCATGAAAACTGGCGACACCGAACAGGATTTCAATATCGCGTTCAATTACATAATCCGCCAAGGCCTGCCAAAGGACATACATCGCCGTGCCACCACGGTAATCCGCGTGCAAACAGGATCGCCCCAGTTCCAAAAGGCGCCTTCCCGATTGACGTAGAGGTGTCAGATCATATTCATCCTCGGAATAATACCGCCCGATTTTCGCGGCCCCCTCTTGGGGCAATAGGCGATAGACCCCAACAACGGTGGGATCCCCTTCATGGATAAGCGCATCGTCGTAAAGTATCAGATGATCGAAAAACGGATCAAAGGCGTCGCGTTCTAATCGGGCCTCATGATCGACCATATCGCCCGATCCCCCCATTTCCGCAACAAAGACATCATATCGAAGTCGTTGCGCCGCACGCAACTCATCTTCAGTTTGCGCAAGTTTCACGCGGAACTGTGGTGATGATTGTGTCATACAACCCGCTTTCCCTTGGTTCTGCGCGTATCTAACCAGTCGATCCCTGCTTGGCAAGCAATGACACAAATCACACCATTGAAAACACAACTATAAGCTGTATTTTAAATATATTTTCATCTTTGGTCAGGTAAAGAAAGCTCTAACATAATAAGGGTTCCGTCAATGACAACCTTGCCATGGTCCCGAAAATTAACGGTAGTTTTGCCATTTATGCGTGATTGCACTTGTCCGATGCCCCATTCAGGTTTTTGGGGATGGCGCACCAGCATGCCTGGTTCCAAATGTGCGTTCAAATCTTCCATCACCCTAAATCCTATCTTAAACGGAGGCCAGTAATGTCACTGGACATCTCAAACATTGTTGCGTCTCGCATCTGTCACGACATCATCAGTCCAATTGCTGCGATACACAATGGTTTAGAACTTATTTCAATGACCGCAAGCCTTGATGTCAAAAGCCCTGAAATGGCGCTGATCCACGACAGTTATCAGGATGCGCGCGCGCATTGAATTTTTCCGCGTGGCCTTTGGCACCTATCAAACGGGCCAGATGATGGATGCACCCAAGGTTCAAAGTACCGCCGATGCCATTTATACTACACCCCGTTTTGATCTGCACTGGCATCTTGAGAGTGCGATCGACCGAACATGGGCGCAGTTGATTTATATGGGGTTGATGTGCGTGGAACGGCAGTTAACCCTTGGTGAGACAATTGATGTCGAGGCAGATTCAGATAACATTAAGATCACTGCCACAAGCGAACAACCAACCGTTGCCCACCCTGGATGGGAACGGATTTTCTCTGATCTAGGCGCGCTCCCTGCCCCGGCGGACGTGCAATTCCATCTGATACCCAACATTGCAGGTGCCTATGGGTTCGCGGTGGAATTCAATCACCGCAAAACACTTACAACCCTGACCTTTAGGCGCGGGTAGTTCCGTTTCCTTCGACCAGATATTTAAACGATGTAAGCTGCGCGGCCCCGACAGGGCCGCGGGCATGCATTTTACCAGTCGCAATGCCAATTTCTGCGCCCATTCCAAATTCACCCCCGTCGGCGAATTGGGTCGAGGCATTGTGCATCAGGATTGCGCTATCAATTCGTTCGAAGAATTTGTCACGCACGGCCATATCTTCGCACATCACGCATTCTGTGTGTGCAGAGCTGTAGGTTTGGATATGTTCAATCGCCGCGTCCACATCGGCAACGGTCTTGGCGGCAATGATGCTGTCCAAATACTCTGTGCCCCAATCCGTGTCCAAAGCGGGGACAACGTTATCTAATTTTGCGATGGCGGCATCCCCGCGCACCGAAACGCCAGCCCCCATTAACGCGCGCAAAACATCGCGGCCCAAGGTGTCCAAAATATCCTGATGAATCAACAAACACTCTGCTGCACCGCATATCCCTGTGCGCCGCGTTTTTGAATTCAGGACCACATCCATGGTTTTCTGTGGATCCGCAGATTTATCAATGTAGATATGCACAATCCCCTCAAGATGGGCAAAAACGGGAACGCGCGCTTCGCGTTGGACCAATCCCACCAACCCTTTGCCACCGCGGGGAACGATGACATCCACAAATTCGGTCATCTTCAACAAATGCTCAACCGCGGCGCGATCTCGGGTGGGTACGATTTGAACGGCGTCCTCGGGTAGGCCTGCGGCCTGCAACCCTTGCACCAAACAGGCGTGAATGGCCGCAGCGCTGTACAGGCTTTCAGAGCCGCCACGCAAAATGACGGCATTTCCAGATTTCAGGCACAAGGCCCCCGCATCCGCCGTGACGTTGGGGCGGCTTTCATAAATTACGCCAATCACGCCAAGGGGGGTGCGCACACGACGGATATGAAGGCCCGTGGGTCGATCCCATTCTGCGATCACTTCTCCCACAGGATCGGCCTGCCCCGCAATGGTGCGCAGCCCCTCGGCCATGGCCGTGATGCGACCCGCGTCCAACATCAGACGGTCCATCATGGCATCTGTCAGGCCCTTTTCACGTCCAAAATCCAAATCCTTGGCATTTTCGGCAATAATATGATCCGTCGCAGCAACCATTGCATCGGCAGCAGCCAGTAGTGCTTTGGTCTTGGCCTCCGGCGATGCATAGGCCAGCACTGACGCCGCTGCACGTGCACGTGCGCCCATTTCTTTCATCTGCTGTCCGAGATCGCTCATACCCCTATTCCTTATGTTGCCATGTCATCGCGGTGTACCAAGGCCGCGCGGCCCGGATACCCCAAAATTTCTTCGATATCTTTGGTATTGCGCCCCATCAGGGCGCGTGCCTCATCCGATGGATAGGCGGAAATGCCATGGACCAATTCCTGACCGCTGGCTGAACAAATCACCACTGCATCCCCGCGTGAAAATTCACCTTCAACACCTGTCACGCCCGCAGGCAGCAGGCTTTTGCCCTTGCTCAGCGCGGTTTCAGCACCTGCGTCCACAACAATGCGGCCCATCGGCTTCATTGATGAAATCCACCCTTTCCGTGCGCGCTGCGGATCATAAACGGCCGTGAACCATGTGCTGGGCACACCCTGATCAATCGCGGACAATGGGTTTAGGCGCGATCCTTCGGTGATCACCATAGCGCATCCCGCGGCGGTGGCGGTTTTCGCAGCCATCAATTTGGTTTTCATGCCCCCCTTGGACAATCCTGATCCCGCATCACCTGCCATCGCCTCAATCTCTGGGGTGATGACGTCAATTACGTCAAAACGTTTGGCCGTTGCGTCCACGTTAGGATTGGCCGAATAAAACCCATCCACATCTGACAACAGGACCAAGGCATCCGCCCCAACCGTTACCGCAACTTGGGCCGCCAATCTGTCATTGTCACCATAACGAATTTCATCTGTGGCGACCGTGTCATTTTCATTCACAATCGGAACCACGCCCATTGATAGCAGGGTTTCCATTGTTGCACGTGAATTCAAATAACGGCGGCGGTCTGCGCTATCCTCAAGCGTGACCAAAATCTGTGCAGTTGTAATGCCATGAGGTTCCAACACCTCTTCATAGGCGCGGGCCAATTGGATTTGACCAACGGCTGCGGCGGCCTGACTTTGCTCAAGCGATAGGGATGCAAGGGGAAGCCCCAAGACACCCCGCCCCAATGCGATTGAGCCCGACGAAACCAGCACAACATCTTTGCCGGCAGCCTTAAGCGCGGCAACATCTGCGGCCAATGTCTTCAACCAATCTTGGCGCAATTTGCCCGTGCGTTGATCCACCAAAAGCGCAGATCCGATTTTCACTACAAGCCGTTTTGCCCCGCTTAGGGTTGCCATTTCTGTGGCTCCTCTTGCGATTTCTTCTCACGCAGGCGTGTGTCATCAATCTGTGCACGAAGGGCACGCAACACTGTATCCGTTCCTTCGCGGCTGACACCCGACATCAATAGGACGGAACCCCCACTGACACGTTCCAATTCATCTTTAAAATAGTCGCGCTCTTCTTCGTCCAGTGCGTCAACCTTATTCAAAACGGTGATGCGCGGCTTTTGCGCCAATTCACCGCCATAGGCTTCCAATTCGCCAATGATGGTTTTGTAATCCTCAAGTAAGGTGTCCGAGGTTCCATCCACCAAATGCAACAGCACCGCACAACGTTCTACGTGCCCCAGGAAGAGGTCCCCCAAACCGCGGCCTTCGCTCGCGCCCTCGATCAGGCCTGGAATATCGGCCACAACAAATTCGACGTTATCAATGCCAACAACACCCAGATTTGGATAAAGCGTGGTGAATGGGTAATCTGCAATTTTGGGACGCGCATTGGATGTTGCGGCCAAAAACGTGGATTTGCCCGCATTCGGCAACCCCAATAGGCCCGCATCCGCAATCAGTTTCAGACGCAACCAAAGGGTGCGTTCAATCCCCTCAAGCCCCGGATTTGCGCGCCGCGGTGCTTGGTTGGTTGAGGATTTGAAATGCAGGTTTCCAAAACCACCATTGCCGCCCTTGGCCAACAAAACACGATCGCCCACGGCCGTTAAATCCGCGATCAATGTTTCCTGATCTTCGTCCAAAATTTCGGTTCCAACAGGGACGTATAAAACCTTATCTTCGCCATTCGCGCCCGAACGTTGTGATCCCATGCCAGGGCGACCGTTATCTGCGAAAAAGTGTTGTTGATAACGAAAATCAATCAGGGTGTTCAACCCCTCGACCGCCTCGGCCCAAACCGATCCGCCATTGCCGCCGTCGCCCCCATCGGGGCCGCCATATTCGATGAATTTTTCTCGGCGAAAACTGACCGCTCCGCCCCCGCCCGATCCCGAGCGTATGTAGACTTTGGTCAGATCTAGGAATTTCATGGTTATGCCTCTAGTTCTATTCTCTTGGTGGCATATGTCAAAACCCGCGCAGGAACAAGCCTGCACGCGTTTGTGTTACGTGCGATAGCGTTCAAATCGATCTACGCGGTCTATGGTGCCCCGCGCGGGGGATTTTTGATCCTCTTCCCCAACATTTTGAAACCCACACTTCTCTAAAACCCGCTGCGATCCAATATTGTCCAGATTGGCGTAAGCGGTGATTTTTTCGATTGGATAGCGTTGGAACAGATAATGCGTCAACGCATCAACCGCATCGGACATGTACCCATTCCCCCAATGATCTGGATGCAAGGCATATCCCAAACCCATATCCTGCTTCATGCCTTGGCTTGGCGCATTGAAACCGATCCAACCGATGAATTTGCAATGTTCATTTTCTATTGCCAACCCAGCATTCCAGCCATTTTCCAGCGCGATTTGGCAATCCTGTTTTTAAAATATTCAACTGGCAAAGGGTGCGGCCAGTAGGCTAAATTTTTTGTGACGCATTCAAGGCTAAAAACATCATTCGCCGGCTGATAGTCAGACGCCGCAATCGGACGCAATTTTGTCTTTTGCCCTGTCAAAACCAATGGGTTTAACGCCGCCCATTGTTCTGGTGTTAGGATCATTTTCTGTAAGGGCAATTCGCCCTGCCATCCGGTTGAAAAAGTTGTGTCGGGTTTCCCCATGGGTGAAAGTCCAGACGCGTCAAAACCCGCGCAGAGCGTTCGTTTTCAACAAAATAACCGCTGTAAATCGGATCAGCAAAAGGATCATGGAAATGGGCCGACAAAACGGCATGCGCGGCCTCGCGCACATACCCGTGCCCCCAATGTTCTTTTGCTATCCAATATCCGAGCGTAGGATCAATTCCAATCATGCCAATCACATCGCCATCACGGGTGATCGCCCAAACATAACGCCCCCGTTCAAAACGAAGAGAGGACAGCCAATCTTGGGCATCCATCAAGGTATATGGATCAGGCACAGGGATCAGCCATTTTGAAATGTCGTACTCCACAATCTGTAGTACCCTAGCCGCATCCCCAATGTAGGCGGGGCGCAGAACCAAACGATCTGTGTGAATAATGCGTTTCATCATTATACTCCTTAGAAACAAAAAGGCCGCCGGATATGGCGACCTTTGAGGGTGAAAATACGTTTTTTCGTTATCTCAAATATCGCCAAATTTGGCCCATCGGCCCCGCCATCGGCGTGCCAAAAACGGATACTCGTGGTGAAATATGTGATGTGCGTTTTGACATTATGACGCCTTAGGTAAACTTACGAATATAGGTCCATGTCGCAACCTTTGCGTTGCGGGCAACGGAAAAGGCCTCGGCATCGCCGACATATTCGAAACCACAGTTGGTCAACACACGCGCAGAGGCTGGATTATCCTGAAACACAGCGGCAAAGATCGTGTCGTTTTTCATTGGATTGGCCTCAATGATCGCGGCGGAAACCTCGGATGCCACGCCCTGGTTCCAAAACGTAGGCGCCACCCAATACCCCAATTCGGATTGGTTGCGGCTCAGGCGTTCAAGACTGACCAAGCCGACCACTTCGGACCAGCCTATGGCACTTGCATCAATCGCCCAGACATCCTCTTCCCGCTCAACCGATAAACACCGATTGATAAAGGTTTCTGTCGCCCCCGGAGGCAGAGGATGCGGAGTCGTCGTCGTTTGACGCGCGACGCGTTCGTCCTTTGTGTAAAACTCAATCAAACCCGCATCAGAGCGGCGCAAAGGGCGCAGCACAAAGCGCGCGGTTTCAACAACAGGCTGTGTTGTGATCGCATCAAGTTTCATATCAAAGTTCTCCTCTTAAAAGAGCAAACAGAACAAACGCAACGGTCAATCCTGCGAGCCCCCACATCAAATAACGTTCAAAGGGGGTGCCGATTATAGTTTTGGCGATACGATCGCCGAAAAAAGTCCAAATCGGGTGGCAAATCGCCTGTATTACGAACAATGTGCCCGCAATCCATGCCGTGGCGATCCAAACAGGGGCATCCACAGCCACATAATTGGAAAAACTGTAGGTGATCATCATCCATGCTTTGGGATTAAGGGGATGCACGAACAATCCTGCCCGAAACCCCAAGCCAACAGTATCATGATCCACGTTCAACCGCATATTCGCCACGCGCCAAGCAAGCCACATAATGTAGCCCGCCGAAATATATTTAAGGGCCAAGAATAAAAGCGGCACTTGGGTGGCCAATTCCATCAGACCAAAGCCAATGGGCCAGATGATCAATTGTTTGCCCAGTAACACACCAAACATAAACGGCAATGCCGCACGAAACCCCAGACGCGCACCCGCGGCTAACATCGCCATGTTCGCCGGTCCCGGCGTTGCGATCTGGCTAAAGGCGAAGGCCGCCAATGATGTGACTGCGACATACATCTGTCATTTCCAGTTTCGTTTTGTTGGATGTGACCCTAGCTACACCAACATTGGTTAATAAAAAATAAAGGGGACCGGCGCTTTGCCGATCCCCTTTTTGAAAGCTTAACTTTTCGGTTTTCGGCTTATTCAGCGGCCTCCGCTGTCGGAAGTACTGAAATAAATGTACGGCCTTTCAGACCTTTGTGAAATTTCACTTGGCCTTCAGCTGTTGCAAATAGCGTATGGTCTTTACCTTGACCTACGCCTTCACCTGGCCACCACTTGTTGCCGCGCTGACGCACGATGATGTTGCCTGGGATAACAGCCTGACCGCCAAAGATTTTTACGCCAAGACGACGACCAGCTGAGTCGCGACCGTTACGGGATGAACCGCCTGCTTTCTTGTGTGCCATTCCTTCGTCTCCTTAGTTTGCCAATTCTTTGGCCTGAGCGATCCAACCTTCACGCTCGATACGGCCTTTGAGTGACAGTTGCTCGTCCATAGCAGCTACATCGGCGTCTGTCCACGCTGCAATTTGCGCAAAAGATGTTACGCCTGCTGCGTTTAGCTTTTTCTCAAGAGCTGGGCCAACGCCTGAAAGTTGCTTCAGGTCATCTGCGCCTGCCGCTGCTGCAGATGCTGCTGCTTTGGCTTTTGCTGCTGGTTTTGCCGCAGCAACAGGTGCTGCTGCTTTAGCTTTTGCTGCTGATTTTGCCGCAGCAACAGGTGCTGCTGAGGCAACTGAACCTGCGCCAACTGCTGCTTTGATGCCAGATGCATCTGCACCAGAAGATAGGATTTCAGTTACGCGCAACAATGTAAGCTGTTGACGGTGGCCTTTTGTACGTTGCGAGCTGTGCTTACGACGACGCTTAACAAAGTTGATTGTCTTTGGGCCTTTGATCTGATCGATCACTTCGGCCTGCACTGCCGCGCCATCAACGCGCGGAGAACCAACAACGGGTGAATCCCCGCCAAGCATTAGAATTTCATTGAATTGAACTGTTTCACCTGCGTCTGCAGCCAATTTTTCAACACGAAGCAAATCGCCCGATTGAACTTTGTACTGCTTACCGCCAGTCTTTAGGACAGCAAACATGCGTCTTTCCTTTTCGTTTCCGCGTTTTTCGGCCCCTGAAGACAGGTGTTGTAATGCAGGCTGCATCGCCCCAAACTGCGCGCCCCAATGGACGTATGTGGATAAATAAAGGCGGGGAATCCGCGCCAATGAGAGCCCGCTTATGCAAGGGGGCATGGAAAATGTCAACACGCGTAGGGCTTATAAATCCCGCACTTGCAACAATTCCGCGACCATCGCCCCCATTTTTTGGGCATGCCGCACGCTTAGTTCATTAAAGCCCGCAAATAGAGACCGGTTAAGCGCCTGACCTGCATCCGATTTTTGAAAGGCGATATAGGTTGCCAAATCCGCATCACTAAGCGGGGCATAGGCCATGTTGAAAAAGCCATATAGCCATTCGGCAATCCCCGCGCGCAACTCTTCTTCGCTGGCCATAAGCAATTCGGTGATCGCATCATCGGTTAATCCCAATGCGTCTGTCCCAGCCAACTGGCGCATGAAAACATATTGCGCGCCCATCGCGCCATAGGTGTTTTGATCAATCAAATCCAATGTCGTGATCAAATCCTGAAACTGTTTGTGACGGGGCAGTTCGCTTGCATCCTCAAATTGCGACAATGCATATTCCTCGATCATGTCATCCGAAATGGCGCGTCGTGCGGTTGTTTCCAAGGTGTTCGCACGCATGCCAACATCGCTGTTAAGGAATTTGGTTGCCGCAGCGATTTGTGCGTCATTCATGTTTTCAGATGTCAGGTTGTTCAACACGACCCGCATTTCCGTTTTATCGAAAATGCGATCAATCTGCGCTTTGACCTCATCATCAACAGCACGCTCTGCATAAATTTCAATCGTGGCGACCGCATCAAGTTTGCCTTCATCTTGCATGATCGAAATGATTTCATCCATATTCAGCGCATCAAAAAGTTGCGCGACACGCGCCTGATCCGCTGTCGCGAAATGTACCCAAGCCAGCCAAGATAAAACCGCCACAAAAATAAGTCTCATACAAACTCCGATCTCTGCACCCTATTCCTTATATAGGATGCAGAATGGCGGAATGTCATCACATTAGCTTGAAATCATTGTGCCTAGTAAAATCGCGATGTGTTTTTCTTGATCATCAGTCATGGCAAAAACATCCGCCCCCACGATTGTCAAACGGCGACCTGCCTTAATCACGCGGCCCTTGGCGATAATCAAATCCCCACTGGCGGGGGCCAATAGGTTGATTTTCATCTCAGTTGTCAAAACCTCAGCATCGGCCGGCATCAATGTCAGTGCCGCATAGCCTGCCGCACTATCCCCAATAGAAAACGCAACACCCGCATGTGCAAACCCGTGTTGTTGCAGGATATGATCCGACATGGGGGCCCGAATGCTGACTGAACCAGTTTCAATGTGATCCAACGCAGCACCAAGTGTAATCATATAACTTTGGCGCGCAAAGCTTGCTTTGATCTTATCAATGACAGTTTGATC
>JAAEZW010000366.1 GCA_018222665.1 Paracoccaceae bacterium | reverse complement strand
CATCTTATCATCAAAAGCTTTGGTAAATTCTGGGGCCTTGCAGGCATGCGGTTGGGGGCAGTTATCGTCCCCAAATCACTCGCCCCCGCGCTACGTGATCGGATCGGTCCATGGGCGGTAAGTGGCCCTGCCCTTTACACGGGAACACGCGCCCTCCAAGACGCGCAATGGGCCGTTGATACACGACAGCGACTTGCAGAAGATGCACAAAACCTCGACGATATCATGTTGAAAAAAGGGGTTAAAACGCTTGGTGGAACCACTTTGTTTCGCCTTTATCACGTTGAAAATGCAGGCGAATGGTATGATCGATTTGCCCAAAACCGCATTTTGACCCGTGTGTTCCCCTATTCTCCGCATTTCTTGCGTTTGGGCATCCCAGCCCATGATCAGTGGCAGCGCGTGGTCGGGGTCTAAACATGGGGTGGGAGCTGGTTATTGGAATGCTGCTTGATGCGGTGTTTGGCGAACCTCGCATGCTGTGGGATCGCCTGCCTCATCCCGCTGTATTGATGGGACGGTTGGTTGCGTTTTTGGATCGCACATTCAACACTGGACAGGACCGCAAATCAAAGGGTGTACTCGCACTCTCTCTTTTATGTTTTACCGCCGCCGTCATCGGCAGTCTGCTAAGCCAATTTGGCTGGGTCATTGAAATCATCGTTGCGGCAATCCTTTTGGCGCAGAAATCATTGATTGATCACGTCAAGGCGGTGGCCACAGGGTTGCGCAAGTCTATCGAAGAGGGACGGATTGCGGTGTCAATGATTGTCAGCCGCGATACCAAAGACATGAACGAAGCGCAGGTCGCACGTTCGGCCATCGAATCTGCCGCCGAAAATTTTTCCGACGGTGTCATCGCGCCTGCATTCTGGTTTTTGGTCGGTGGATTGCCTGCAATGCTGGTCTATAAGTTCGTGAATACAGCGGACAGCATGATTGGATATAAAACCGAACAGTACCTTGAATTTGGCTGGGCATCTGCGCGGTTTGATGATTTGCTGAATTGGATACCTGCACGGCTGAGCATGCTGTTGATCGTGGTCTTTGCAAAACGACCTGTGAACTTTAGGGCGATTGTATCTGAGGCCAAACGACATAAATCCCCGAACGCGGGATGGCCCGAGGCCGCAATGGCACGTGCGATCAACGTGGCATTGGCGGGTCCACGCAGTTATGATGGTAAACTCCAACAGCTCCCTTGGGTGAACGAAACAGGGCGCCAAACCATTACTGCGGACGATATCGACGCTGCCGTTCGAATTTTATGGCGCGCGTGGAACTTGGCATGGATTGCAATCATCGTCGTATCGCTGATTTAATTCCCCGTATGCAGATCGGTTTTTGATTGTTACTGTCGATTTAAGTCATTTGAGGAGGCTGGCGTGCGCCTAATTTTTTCTGTCCTTGCAACCCTATCGCTCTCAACCGCGGCCTATGCTGCAAAATGCGGTGGATCTTTTGACAGCTTTGTAAATGACCTGAAATCAGAAGCGCGTGATTTAGGATACTCAAATCGTCAGGTAAACGACTTTTTCTCGGGCGTGGCCCAAGATCCCAAAGTGATCAAAGCTGATCGTTCACAAGGTGTATTACAACTCCCCTTTTTGGAATTTTCGGGCCGTCTGATCAGCAAACATCGGCGCGATCATGGGGCAAAAAACCTGAAAAAATATAAGGCGGTTTTTGACCGTATTGAACGCGATTACGGAATTTCGCGGGGTGTATTAACGGCATTTTGGGCATTTGAAACGGACTTTGGCGCATTCCAAGGCGATTTCAACACGCTGAACGCTTTGGTCACACTTTCGCATGACTGCCGCCGTCCTGAATTGTTCCGACCTCAGGTTTTCGCAACCCTTGAATTATTTACGCGTGGGGATTTTGACCCCCTTACAACGACGGGCGCATGGGCTGGTGAAATCGGGATGGTTCAAATGCTGCCAGGTGATATCATTGAAAGCGGAATTGACGGCGATGGGGATGGTCAGATCAACCTGAAAACCTCGGCTTCAGATGCCCTGCTAAGTGGGGCGCGCATGCTGTCCAACTTGGGCTGGCGCGCAGGCCAACCGTGGCTGCAAGAGGTGGTTGTTCCAAATAACTTGCCTTGGGCAGAAACTGGTTTGGACAAACAGAAATCTGTGCGCGAATGGAAACGTTTGGGGATAACCCCGCGCGAAGGGCGCCTTGGCGACGCCTCTTTGCAAGCCTCAATCATTCTTCCCCAAGGACGCAAAGGACCAGCATTCATCGCCTACCCGAACTTTCAGGTCTATTTTGAATGGAACCAAAGCTTTGTCTATGTGACTACCGCCGCCTATTTCGCGACACGCCTTGAAGGTGCATCACCTTACATTGCTGGAGCACCAGATCCCGCGCTGTCTGGTGCTGAAATGAAACAGCTACAAAC
>JAAEZW010000365.1 GCA_018222665.1 Paracoccaceae bacterium | reverse complement strand
GATAATTCGGGGGGCAGGGCATTTGCCCGATGGCTAAGCCCGACCCAGGCCAACAATTCTTTCAGGTTGGTGGTATCATCCCAGTTATCTTGTCCTGAAACAGATAAGGGAAGCGCGATGTTATCCGCGACGCTGAGATGGTCGATAAATTGGCAATCTTGATGCACCACGCCAATGCGACGGCGCACCAGCGCGATATCATTGCGTTCCATTGTGCGCACGTCTTGACCAAACAATTTCAATGCACCCGATGTGGGTTTCAAAGCGACATAGCACATTTTCAAAAATGTGGTTTTTCCCGCGCCCGACGGACCCGTTAGAAAATAAAATGCACCTGGTGTGATCGTAAGCGACATATCCGAGAGCAGTTCACCACCCCCGTAGCTATAGGCCACTGCGTCTAATTCTATCACATCCGCCCCACTTTTAACGTCGCTGCCCTGTTGTGCCTGAGCACCGTACAGGATGCAATCAGACATTTATTTACCTTTAGCACTTTTCTGATGTAGCTGATATTCATAGAATAATAGATAGGCATGCAAGAGAAGAGCTTGATTTAGGGGATGAAATGCGATTGATCTGCCCGAATTGTTCGGCCCAATACGAAGTGCCGGCGGATGTCATTCCTGCCGAGGGGCGAGATGTGCAATGTTCCAACTGTCAGGAAACATGGTTTCAAACCCATCCTGACACGGAACCACAAACAGATGTTGCACAAACCCTGAAGGAGCATTTCGCGCAGACAGAGCCAGAGGCGGCGCCCGTCCCTCCACAAACCGATGCGGTTTCAGAACCCGATCCAATTGACGATGAGTTTGAACGCGCGCTTAATCAAGAATTGGATACAATTGCAGAGGATGATCCTGAAAGTTCACCTGCACCTGCGATCACGCATGAGCGCAGCAAACGCGAAATTGACCCCTCTGTCGCGGATATCCTGCGCGAAGAAGCGCAGCGTGAACGCGAACAACGCGCAGCTGAAACATTCGAACATCAGGATGAATTTGCCCTTGATACGGATGAACCCACATCTGATCCACAGCCCAAGAAAAGCGGGTATATCGATCCAAAGTTTGACGATCTGGACGAAATGTACAAAGATACAGCATCAGATGCGCCAGCGTCCCGCCGTGATCTGTTGCCAGATATCGAAGAAATAAATTCGACCCTTCGACGGGATAAAAAATCAGCAGGCAAAGAAGTGCCCGAAACACAGGCGCAAAAAAATGCCTCTGGTCGGAGTGGATTTCGCGCGGCCATCATCCTGCTGCTGTTGGCGGTTGCGGTCTATGCCTATGCTGATTTGATCACATCAAACGTCCCGCAACTTGCCCCCTATCTGGATGCCTATGTTGCACAAATTGATCAATGGCGCGCGGCCTTGTCGGATCAAACTTCGGGATTTTTGACGTGGCTGCAGGCCCAAGCGGATCAAGCACGCGCGCGCAATAGCTAGAACAAATCTAACAGGCGTTTCAGGTAATCGCGTTCGCTTTCGCTGCGGTCCCGTTCGCCTGCACGTCGGCGAATTTCCTCTAACAATTCGGCGGCTTGCGCTTCTGGGTCTTGGCCGTCGCGGCTTGCCTCTGCTGTACCAGAGGATCCATCGCCCCCTTGCGGACGCCCCAATGGATCACGCCCCTGTCCCGTTTCTTGATCGCTGTTTCCTTGTTGCACGTCCGAATTTTCGGAACGCTGGGCACGATTAACATCGCGAATACCCTGACGTAGGGCATCCATCGCCTGCGCCTGCTGATCGACAGCTCCGTCCAAATCCCCATTTTCAAGCGCCTCTTCCGCACGGCGCATGGCACGATCTGCCTGTTCTAATGAGCGCTGTGCATCTTCGCCCTCTTCACCCAGCGCACCTTCAATGTTTGTGCGTTCGTTTTCCAAACGTTCGCGTAGCTGGCCCTGACGATCGGCAAAATCGCTGCCCTGCTGTTCGCCTTGGCCCTGCTGTCGTTCACTTTCCCCGTTTTGTTCGCCTTGGCGTTCTTGGCCGTTCGGATTTGAAAACTCTTCTCGCAGATCATTGAACGCATCGTCGGACAAATCTTGTTGATCCTGTAGAATATCCGCCAACCCTTGGGCGCTGCTTTGCCCGCCTTCTCCGCCCTGATTGTTTTCACTTAGGCGCAGATTTTCCATCATTTGTTGTAATTCTTCCAAGGCTTGCTGAGCTTCGGCCATGCGTCCTTGCTCCATCAATTCTTGGATGCGATCCATCATGGCCTGAATGTCGGCCATGTCCATATTCATTTGTTCGCCAGGTGTGGATTGATCAAATTCATTGCGTTCGGCGCGTTCGCTTTGTTGACGCAATTGGCGCATGTAATTTTCATTCGCTTCCTTAAGCTCTTGAATCAGGCGTTCAATCTCTTGGGGCGAGGCCCCATTTTTCATCGCTTGGCTT
>JAAEZW010000364.1 GCA_018222665.1 Paracoccaceae bacterium | reverse complement strand
GCAGATGTGCCCAATTCTAGGATCGGGAACAAATCGGTTAGGTAATCCCGCAATACGTTGCCGCTGATCGCGATGCTATCGGCTCCAGTACGGATTGTTTCCAAAGTGACGCGCGTTGCTTCGCGTGGGGCAAGGATTTGGAATTTATCTGCAACGCCCTCGGCCTCCAAAATTGGAGTAACGTATTTGATCAGTTCCGCGTCATGCGCGCGTGTTTCGTCCAACCAGAAAATCGCTTGTGATCCAGTCGCTGCTTGACGGGAAATTCCCAGACGGACCCAATCCTCGATCGGTGCTTTGCGCACACTTGATGAACGCCAAATGTCGCCCTTTTCCACAGATTGTTCGTGCAATACGTCGCCATTCGCGACGATATAGCGGATGGTGCCGTTTGCAGGAATTTCAAATGTTGTTGGGTGGCTGCCGTATTCCTCGGCCTTTTGTGCCATTAGGCCAACGTTGGCAACTGCGCCTGATGTTGTTGGATCAAGAGCACCTGTTTCTTTGAAATAGTTGATTGTTTCATCGTAAACGGGCGCATAGCAGTTGTCTGGGATCACACATTTTGTGTCCGCTGGTTTTCCATCTGGTCCCCAACCTTTGCCGCCTGCGCGGATGACCGCGGGCATGGATGCGTCGATGATGACATCTGATGGTACATGTAGGTTTGTGATACCCCGATCACTGTCAACCATATACATCGGTGCCTTTTCGGCCATGATTTCATTGAAATCGGCCAGAATTTCGGGTTGATCCGCAATGCGGTCCAAAACATCACCCAGACCTGAATTCGGATTCACACCCGCTGCGGCAAGCGCATCAGCATGCTTTTCAAAGGCTTCTTCAAAAAAGACTGAAACAGCGTGACCAAAGATGATCGGATCAGACACCTTCATCATTGTCGCTTTCATGTGCAATGAAAACAAAACGCCTTCTTCTTTTGCCTTGGCGATTTCGCTGCGTAGGAAATCACGTAGGGCAGATGCACGCATGAATGTCGCGTCAACAACGGTGCCTGGTAGGATGTCGATGCCGTCCTTAAGGACGCTCACGTTCCCATCTGCGTCTGTGAATTCGATCTTTGCAGGACCCGCTTGCGCATCGGTGACAGTGGCGGATACTTCGTTTGAACGGAAGTCATTGCCATCCATTGAGGCCACATGTGTTTTTGATGTGCTGACCCATTCGCCCATAGAGTGGGGGTTTTTCATCGCATAGTTTTTAACCGCACGCGCCGCGCGACGGTCTGAGTTACCTTCACGAAGAACGGGGTTTACGGCCGATCCTTTGATCGCATCATACCGTGCACGAATTGATTTTTCGTCGTCTGTAGTTGCCTCTTCTGGATAATCAGGAAGCGCATAGCCCTGTTCCTGAAGTTCGGCAATCGCGGCGCTTAGCTGTGGAACAGATGCGGAAATATTGGGAAGTTTGATAACATTTGCAGATGGTGTTTTTACCAATTCACCAAGGGCGGCCAAATCATCGGTCTGACGCTGCTCTTCTGTCAAAAATTCGGGGAAGGCGGAAATGATTCGTCCAGCAAGAGAGATGTCCTTGGTCCCGACAGTCACGCCCGCCGCAGAAGCGAATGAACGGATGATGGGCAGTAGCGATGCACTCGCCAATTCGGGTGCTTCGTCTACAATTGTATACAATATATCGGGATTTGCTGTATCGGTCATAAATTTCCTACCTTTCAAGCCTTACGGAAGCTTTCGTCAAAGCCGCGTCGTGTCTTATGTTTTGGTCACTGTGCAGACGCAGCATTTTTTGTGAATGACAGCGTCCGCATACAGGATGCAGATAGAAAATTCAATTGGGTAATCAGAAACGTTGCAATATGACGCGGTACATGTGCGTTAGACTACAGATCCTGTTCATACGGTGGATTACAGCCCGCGCTTTGACAGTTTAGGGCAGCGGCCTTTGCCGCGCGTGTTACGATCCGTGTTAATTCGTTTTCTGCGATGGATCCGAGTTCTGACGCAGATAGGCCCGTTTTAGAAATCTCAACCAATAACGTGCCCATAAATGTATCTCCAGCACCCACCGTATCCACCAATGGATTTGCCTGTGCCGCAGCAACGTCAAACTGTGTTGATCCACAACGAACAACTGCGCCATCAGCGCCTTTGGTTAAAATGATAATAGCGGCCTGCGTTTCAGAACAGATGTGTTCAAAGGCATCCATCAATGGCTGATCAGGGGCCAAGTATTCCAAATCTTCGTCAGAAAGTTTCAGAACGCGCGCATGTTTCATAATACGCAGCAGGCGGGCAACATACGGATCCTTGTCTTTTACCACCACTGGGCGTGCATTTGGATCAAGGCTGGTGATCACGTCATTGGCCGCAAGCGCCGCAAATCGTTGTTCCCATAAATCTGCGTCTGCGCCTTCGATTAACGCAAGCGACCCGATGT
>JAAEZW010000363.1 GCA_018222665.1 Paracoccaceae bacterium | reverse complement strand
CTGGATCACCAATCGTGATCGCAACAGGGATCATAATCGCAATGATCGACATTGGACCCAGACCCGGCAACATGCCGATAAATGTGCCAATCAAACAACCCGCAATCACCATCAGCATGTTTTGCAGTGAGAGCGCGGTGGATAGACCTAAAAGAATTCCTTCAAGCATGGATCAAGTCCCCATAAAAAATGGCAGTGGACGCAAAAAGATGCCCAGCACCTCTTGGACCAGATACCAAATCCCAAACGTCGCAATCGCGGATACCACAATCATCACGATCCAGCGGCGTTCCCCAAGGATCACGGATCCGCCGATCAAAAATCCAGATGTGGCCAATAAAAATCCCGTAGGGCGCAACATGATGGCATAGGCAACCATCAATCCCAGTAAGGAAAGCGCCTGACCCAATTTGTATTCGTGCAGGCGACGATAATCTATGTCCCCCGCTTTTACCTCGCCCTTTTCAATGCCCAGTACCACAATCAGAGACAGGGTGATGCCAGCGATTGAAAGGACCTTGGGAAAGGATGACGGCCAGACGGCCAAACGTTTCATGATGGGTGGCAGCGTGCTGTCCATCATAAACCATGCGGTGTAACCGTAGGTCAAACATATCCCTAGCAACACCAATGCAACCCAACGATCTAATGCCATTTTTATATGCCTCTTTAGGTGGAAAGGCCGATCAATTGACCGGCCTTTCGTCCTGCGGGTCACCCCGCTTTGATCTTAGGCTTATAGGAAGCCCAATTTTTTCATCAGATCGCCGATGACTTTTTCTTGGCTTTCTAGGAAAGTGTTAAAGTCATCGCCAGAGTTGTGGATATTCACCCAACCGTTGCGGGCGCGCACGGCTTCCCACTCTGGTGTGTCATACATCTTGGCAATCGCATCTTGGTAAGCTGCAAGTTTGTCTGTAGGCAAACCAGGTGCCGCAAAGAAACCGCGCCAGTTGACGAAGGATGTGTCGATGCCCTGCTCTTTCATAGTCATCGCGCTATCCATCGCGGCAACACGTTCGTCTGATGTGACACCGATGATTTTGACTTCACCCGCTTGGGCCAATGCGACTGCTTCTGAGAAGCCTGTTGAAAGCGCTTTAATCTCACCTGATAGCAACGCAGCCATCGCTTTGCCGCCGGCATCATATGGGATGTATTTCACGTTCAATGCATCTTTGCCCGCAGCTTCCATGACCATAGCCGCAACAAGGTGGTCCATACCGCCAGGAACAGAACCGCCACCGATTGCAGTACCAGATGGATCCGCGTCATAGGCCGCAACCAAATCCGCCATGTTGTTGATGTCGCTGTCTGCGCCCACAACCATTGCAGCATAATCACCGATTGTTCCTGCAACCAATGTTAGATCACGGAAGTTATGTGGGAAAACGCCCGTCAATGAACGGATCACGATAGGTGTTGAATTCACCATCAATGTGCCATGTTGGCTATCTGCGTTTTCGATAAGGTAACCGATGGCCTTACCACCGCCGCCACCTGACATGTTTTCATAAGATGCCGAGCCGACTAGGCCAGCTGCTGTTAGCGCCTCGCCAGTACCGCGTGCTGTACCATCCCAGCCGCCACCTGCGCCGCCAGGGATCAAAAAGTGGACGCTGTCCAAAATCTGATGGCCACCCGCAGTTACAGGTCCCGCAAGACCGACAGCAGCGGCAGCAGCGATAAAGGCGCGACGACCGAATTTCAATGTCATGTTGATTTCCTCCCATTTGACATTCGCGGAACATTCCGCACATGATTTGGCTGTTTGAAAGATCAATCTGACACAAACCTGACACGCAAAACTAGGGCTTAATCGAAACATGCGCTTTCTTCTGATTGAGGATAACCGAGCCTTGGCAAATGCCGTCATCGAACGCCTTAGTTTGGATGGCCACATTGTGGATCATGCAGCTGATCTGACAACAGCGTGGGATTATACGGCCACTGCGGAATATGACCTTATTTTATTGGATATTATGCTGCCTGATGGAGATGGGCGCAGCTTTTTGGAACAACATAGATCGGCCAAATCGCGGACGCCTGTGATCGTTCTAACCGCCCGATCTGAGGTATCTGATCGCGTCGGAATTTTGGATTTGGGCGCGGATGATTATATGGTGAAACCGATTGATTTTTCCGAACTTGAGGCCCGCTGCCGCGCAGTTTTACGGCGTCAAACAGGGGCTGCACAAAACACGATTAGCTTTGGTGAAATTGAATTTGATTCCCTTGCAGCAACGCTAAGAGTCAATGGAACCGGGGTGAAACTGCGCACAAAAGAGCTTCGCTTGTTTGAGGTATTTATCAATGCCCCAAATCAAATTTTTCCAAAATCGCAATTGTTGGATCGTCTTTTTTCCTATGACGTCGAAGCATCGGAAAATGCGATTGAAGTTTATGTTGGCCGTTTGCGGAAACATTTAAGT
>JAAEZW010000011.1 GCA_018222665.1 Paracoccaceae bacterium | reverse complement strand
AGATGTTGGTGTACAACCTTGAAGCGGAAGGCTTTGATGTAATTACCGCCGATAACGGCGAAGATGGGCTTTTGCTTGTTGAAGAGAATGAGCCAGACCTCATCATATTGGATTGGATGATGCCACAATTGTCCGGTTTAGAAGTTTGTCGCAGATTAAAGTCAAATCCAAAGACACGCCAAATCCCTGTAATCATGCTTTCCGCACGTGCAGAGGAGGTTGATCGCGTTCGTGGGTTGGAAACAGGTGCCGATGATTACGTCGTAAAACCATACTCTGTCATTGAATTCGCAGCGCGAGTGAAAGCACACTTTCGAAGAGCCAATGTAACTGCAGCTGGTAATAAGCTCACTCACGATGATATCGTAGTCGATTTGGAGACCTACAAAGTTTACCGCAGTAATCTAGAAATTAAGCTAGGACCAACTGAATTTAAGCTACTGGCTAAATTTATGGAAAAACCTGGACGAGTTTGGCAGCGTGACCAACTGCTAGATCGCGTTTGGGGGCAGGAAATTTATGTGGATACACGTACAGTGGACGTACATATTGGTCGCCTGCGAAGAGCGTTAAAACAGCATGGCGGTGAAGATCCCATAAGAACTGTTCGTGGCGCAGGATACGCTTTAGGTTAATTAACATGAAGTAAAGTATGATTGGTCAATCCAAAGTGTGTGATTGACTCATTGGCAAAGTGCTGGGACACTATTTTTTGTAGCCAACATTCGTTTGAAAATTAGAAACGAGTTTGTGATGAAAGAGATGGATCCAGTTACTGCGAAGGCGCTACTTAAAAGGCACTTAAAGGCTACTAAAGAACTGATATCAGAGCATGAATTTGAAAAACTCGCATTTAGTAAGAACCTTATGAGAGAGTCGGGTGAGCTCACGAAATTAGGGTGGAAGTTAGCCAAAGTCACAGAATCAGATGATAGTGTGTTAGATTTCTAACGCATCACTCGCTTTTATTTTCTGTGACATGCTTGCGAACTACAGATTGGCTAAGGATTGCCGCCACAACCGCTTTTTTTTGTTCAAGTGGTAAGTGTTGAGGTGGGTTTATTGGTCCAATGAATTTTGGATCAAGATAAGTTGCATTCATAATCGCCTCCCTGGCCCCCCAGAGCAGTCGCTAAATGAGTACAGGATGTAAGTAACTGTTTTATGAACTCAACCAAAGTTATCATACTATCCTACAAATACGCTTTCAATAATCCCATGATTGTCATCCATAGAAAAACAAATTAGATCCGCACGCTGTCCCAAGGCAATTTCACCACGATCAGAAAATCCTGCTGCACGCGCTGGATTTAAGGTGACTGTACGAAGTGCCTTCGGTAAATCACCCCATAAATCTCCCAATTGGATTGCAGATTGCAGCAGCGCTGCTGGGACATAATCTGACGAAATCACATCCAACAATTCATTCTGAGCGAGTTCCAGTGCAGAAACATTTCCAGAGTGGGAGCCTCCTCGTATCAGATTAGGTGCCCCCATCATAATTGAGATTCCATTTTCCCGACACGCCTTGGCAGCTTCAAGTGTAGTGGGAAACTCAGCGACCTTTATGCCACGCGACTTTGAGACATTTACGTGTTCTATTGTCGTATCATCATGACTTGCTAGGACAGCGCCAAGCCGAGCAGCTTCTTCAACAGTTATATTCTCATGTCTCGTACCGTGCTCATTTCGTAGAGCTTTCAGCATCTCGACATGTTGGTTGTAACCGTCTTCATCAAGTTTCTTTTTTCCGGTTACGTAAGCCTTAAATTTATCCATATTTCTAAATTGACGTTGCCCTGGTGTGTGATCCATGAGGCTGACAATTCCAACTTGATCGTTGTTTGAAAATGATGCGAGTTCTTCTGATAATGTAGCTGAACAAATTTCCGCACGCAGATGCAGAAAATGAGAAATTTTTAGGAGCCCTTTTTCCTTTAGTCCCAGGATGGCGTCTGCGAGCCCGCGCGCATAAGCTGCATATTGACCAGATCCAGTTGGAATGGAGCCAACTCTCATCGCATCAAACACTGTCGTAACACCGCAACCATATAATTCTGCATCATGGGCTATAGCGGCAGTTTTGATCGGCCAATTTACCCCCGGACGGGGCTCTAAGTGTCGCTCAAGATTATCGGTGTGGAGTTCCACTAAACCAGCTGACAGGTAGCTTCCGTTACAATCAATCGATTGTGATAACGCACAACGACCATGATCAATACTATCAATAAGTCCGTTTTTCACAACGATAGTACCCTGAACCACTTCATCTGCTAACACTAGTTTTGCGTTTGTAAGAATGAAGTCTTTATTTTTGGGAAGGATGCGATTCATTTATTTGTCCAGATACTCGATAATGTTGTTGATTGTTTGGTCAAGAAGATGATCGTTATTCACTGAATGAACATTTAGATCTGGTGGTAGAGCTAATACGTTGCGCTCGATGCGCTTCTCGATATCTTTATCGTTTTCGCGACCACGTGCATACAAACGTTGACGCAGAACATCCTTTGAAGCCCATAAATTGATCACCACAAAGTTCTCAAAAACAGAATTCGCCTCCGCAAGGACATTGCGTGACAAATTAATCAACATATTTTGACCGTGATGAAGTAATTTGATCGATGCAAATGGAATTCCGTAAGAAAGCCCGTGAGCTGTCCAATCTAGTATAAACGCACCTGCAGTTTTTGCATTTTCAAATTCATCCTCATTTAGCGAAATATGGTTTTCACCTAATGGGTCAGGTGCACGAGTTATTGCTCTCTGAACGAGCAAAAAATTCTTATTTGCTCGGCACAGACCTGACATGACTGAATCTTTGCCAACCCCCGAGGGCCCCACTATGGCAATCATTTTTCCAGACATATCATGCGGCCTTGGGTGTATACTGCGTGACATCTATTACACGATCACAGACCTGATCACGCGCAGCCTCATCATGAAAAATACCAATTATTGCCGCGCCGCGAGCCTTTGCACTTTCTACAAGTCCCAGCACGATTGAGCGATTTTTCACATCTAAACTGGCTGTTGGTTCGTCAAGAAGCAATGCGGGATAATCATAAACAAATCCGCGCGCAATATTTACACGTTGCTGCTCTCCACCTGAAAAAGTTGTCGGGGACAAATCCCAAAGATGCTCAGGAATATTCAAAAGGGAAAGCAATTCTTCAGCTTTTCTGCGTGCTTTTGTCTGTTCTTCGCCCAATGCCAATAAAGGCTCTGCTACTACATCGCGCGTAGGTACACGGGGTACAACACGCAAAAATTGGCTCACATAGCCAAGGGTTTTTCTTCTTAGGTCAATGATTTCTCGTGCAGTGGCACCAACCACATTTGTTTCACCAACCCATATAGCCCCATTTTGAGCTAAGTAATTACCATAAATCATGCGCATTAACGTTGATTTACCTGCGCCTGATTGACCTACCAACGCGACGCATTCACCCTCTGCAACAGAAAATTCTGCTTGATCCATGACTGGGATGACTGCGCTATTTTGATTGTGCAAAATGAAATGTTTAGAGAGATTTGATATCTTTATCATTTTTCATCACACCTGCAAAACTGAAGAAACAAGAAGTTGGGTATATGCGTGCTGTGGATCGTCGAGTACTTGGTCAGTCAAACCGCTTTCGACAACATAACCATCTTTCATAACCATGAGACGATCAGCTAGCAGTCTGACCACCGCCAAATCATGCGTCACGATAATTGCGCTCAAACCCATTTCGCGCACTAATGACCGTAATAAATCCAATAAGCGGGCTTGCACGGACACGTCCAAGCCACCCGTTGGTTCATCCATGAAAACGAGTCTTGGGCCAGTTACAAGATTTCGAGCAATTTGCAGACGCTGCTGCATACCACCAGAAAACGCTGTCGGGCGATCATCTATTCTGCTGTGGTGAATTTCGACTCGTCCAAGCCAATCTATCGCTTCATTGCGAATATTTCCGTAGTGACGCGCCCCAACAGCCATAAGACGCTCACCAACATTCCCTCCAGCGCTGACACTCATACGTAAGCCATCGCGTGCATGTTGATGAACAAAGGCCCAATCTGTTCTAGATAACATTCTTCGCTCAGGTTCACTCATCAGCAAAGTGTCTTTCATACCTTCACTGCGTGTGTCGAAGAATACCTGACCTTGATCAACTTCTATGTGACCTGCCAGACAATTCAGCAGCGTTGATTTTCCCGAGCCACTTTCTCCCACGATGCCCATAACTTCGCCGGGCCATAGATCGAAACTAACGCTTGAGCAGCCAATCCGACGACCGTACATTTTTGTAACGCTTCGGACATCTAGTAGTGGACAATCTGTCATCATACTGCTTCCTTGATTATTTGCTGTTGCGATGAGCAATAGTCGGTATCCGAACATACAAATATGCGACCACCAGTATCGTCGACTATGACCTCATCTAAGTAACTGTCGTGAGATCCGCACAGTTCACATGAATGTTCAGCTTTGCTTGCCTCAAAGGGATAATCTTCAAAATCTAAAGATACGACCTTGGTATAAGGGGGTAGTGCATAGATGCGTTGCTCACGGCCCGCGCCAAATAACTGTATCGCTGACATCTCCATCTTTGGATTATCAAACTTAGGAATTGGCGAAGGGTCCATGACATAGCGACCTTCAACCTTAACAGGATACGCATACGATGTGGCAATTGCTCCGTGCTTACTGATGTCTTCGTACAGTTTGACATGCATCAACCCATATTCCTCCAAGGCATGCATTTTGCGGGTCTCTGGTTCAGAAGGCTCCAAGAAACGCAGTGGTTCAGGGATCGGAACTTGATAGACTAAAATTTGTTCATCAGACAAATCTGTTTCAGGAATGCGGTGACGCGTTTGAATTACCGTTGCATCTTTTGTAACTTCGGTAACTTCTACATTGGCGGTCTTCTGGAAAAACTTACGAATTGAAATTGCATTCGTGGTATCATCGGCGCCTTGGTCAATCACTTTCAGGGTGTCTTTTGGAGTTAATGTAGCCGCTGAGACTTGCACGCCCCCTGTTCCCCAACCGTAAGGCATTGGCATCTCACGACTTGCAAACGGGACTTGATAACCTGGTATAGCCAAACCTTTTAAGATAGCCCGTCGGATCATTCGTTTTGTTTGTTCATCAAGATATGCGAAATTATACTCGTTCATTCCGCGGCCTCCTTGGACTGAGTAAAGCCTTCTGCTTCACGTCTGAGCTTACGAATGAGCTCGAGTTCTGATTGAAAATCGACGTAATGTGGGAGTTTTATATGCTCAAGAAATCCGGTGGCCTGTATGTTGTCAGAGTGATACAGCACAAATTCTTCGTCTTGCGCGGGTGCACCCAAATTATCTTCGCCAAGCTCACGCCATCGTAAAGCCCGATCTACCAATGCCATAGCAATCGATTTTCTTTCTGATTGCCCAAAAACCAATCCATAACCACGTGTAAACTGAGGAGGTTCCGTTTTTGACCCTGCAAATTGGTTGACGGTTTCACATTCGGTTACTTCTATTTCACCAATATCTATTGAGAACCCGAGCTCCGGAATATCCAATTCCACAGATACTTTACCAATCCTTAACTCGCCAACGAACGCGTGATTTCGTGCATAGCCTCGCTGTGTTGAGTACGCCATTCCAAGGATGAATCCCTCATCTCCTCTCGTAAGTGATTGCAAGCGCAAAGCACGGCTGGCAGGCAATTCAAGTGGCTCACGCGTTAAATCTTGAGGTTCCGACTGCGTATTTGGTTCCTGCTGTATCAATCCTTCAGTGTTCAGAAAGCTCGTTATATGAGGTATTTCACTGGAAAGAGGTTCAGTGGCCATGGGTACATCTGTGATCTCACCATCAGCAGCTAGTTTAAAGTCGAGGAGTCGGTGCGTGTAATCAAACGTTGGTCCAAGCACTTGACCACCTGGTGCGTCCTTGAATGTCGCAGAAATACGCCGAATGCAGGTCATTCTATCCGTATCGACTGCGTTACTACACCCAAACCGAGGTAGAGTCGTCCGATACGCACGCAACAAAAATATTGCCTCGATTAAATCGCCCCGTGATTGTTTGATTGCCAAAGCCGCAAGATCAGGATCGTAAAGTGAACCTTCTGCCATTACTCGATTTACTGCGAGACTCAGCTGTTCCTTAATTTGATCACTGGAAAGTTCCTCAATCGCCAAGTCGCCTCGACGTTCTTCGCTAAGCCATGCATGTGCATTATCAATAGCCTTTTCACCACCTTTTACAGCAACATACATGGGCTATACCTCACTTACCTTGGTTGTTCGTGGTAAACCTGCAACTTGCGAACCTGCGCAAAATAAGAAATCCACGCCCAGTGGAAACAACTCAGAATTTCGCTGAAATGCTTCTAAATTTGGTAATGAAAAGCGATTTGTTTCTTTTATTCCTGGGCCACGCAAAAAGGCTCCAGATTGCTCAAGTTTCTCACATTCAATAATCAAAGTAGCCGATCTGTCGGGGAACTCTGGAGTTCCTTGTCGGAACTGCTTCAATGGCATCATTTCCGTCCACGCACCTACGGCAAAATGTGCGTCAGCTGCAGAAACAATTGGTGCGCCTGTGTGAAATGTTATCCAATTACGAACTTCTTCATTATCTGCGGACTGCATTAATGCGATTGGCGTTTCTGGATCACACAAGGTTAATATCACGCTACCAGCAGCGGTAGATAGACCTGTAGGCGGGACTCCTCCTTGGATACTGAAAATAGTACCCGGTTTTGCAATAGCATTCATGATAGCGCGAAATGCAAACGCACCATCTTGTGGTGGGTTTGCAAATCCCCCTTCAAAAGCGTGCGCATTCATGAGTCTTCCCCCCTCACCATGGTAAAAAAGTCGACTTTTGTAGCCGCAGCTTTTCGGGAACGCACATCCATGCGGTCGCTATGTAAATTTGATAATGGCAAAATAATTGTGCTGAATACTTCTTCGTATCGGGGCCCTTGCAACAATGCATCAATTATTGCCGCGCGCTCTGCATGGCCTCGATCACGACCTTGAACATAACTGTGGCCGACTTCACCTGTATCTAACTGAACCGAACAACGCGTAACTGTCATTTCACCTAGGTTAAATGCATCACCTTGAGCGCCCATGCGTCCCCTCACCATCACTCCGCCAATTTCTGGTGCACGCAATAGTTTAAATTGCGGATGGTTGGTTAAGTTCTTCCAAAAACTCTCCACATCACAAGCTCGCGCTTTAGAGAGCGTTGACATCCAAGTTTTTCTATCAATTTTCACTTTGGATCACCTATATACAACTAGACAAATCTTATCAGTATGGTTACTCGTTTTCGTAAAATGAATAAAGTGAAGTTTTTATGACATGAAAAATCAGACGCTTTGGCAGGGCATAGCTTCAGACCTTGAAAAAGAAATTGTTGCGGGCTCGTTAGCAAGAGGGAGCCGATTGCCAACCGAAAGCATGCTGTCCCAACGCTATGGCGTCAATCGTCATACGATTAGAAAAGCACTATCCCATCTTGCAGAGAAAAGTTTGATTTGGTCAAAACGAGGGAGTGGCGTCTTCGTAATGCAAAAGCCCACCATCTATTCAATGGGTGAACGCGTACGTTTTAGCCAGAATTTATTGGACGCGGGTCGCACGCCATCGCGTCAAAAGTTATCACTCTCACAACGCCTAGCAACACATGAAGAAGCAAGCTCTCTTAAAATTAAAAAGAATTCGAAAGTTCACCACTACGAAGGCATTTCATTCGCTGATGACGAACCCATCGCACTGTTTCATTCGGTATTTTGCTCAAAAAGATTTCCAGCTTTGGCTGAATACATTGAGGATTTACAATCCGTCACACAAGCTTTGAAGAAGTGTGGCGTTAACGACTATATACGAGCCTCAACATATGTGAGTGCAGTTGCAGCAAGTAGTTTACAGGCAAATCACCTACGAATTAAACCAAACGATCCTTTACTGTGCACAACTTCGCTCAACACAGATCAATCTGGCACACCGATTGAATTTGGCCGCACGTATTTTTCTGGAAAACATGTTACCCTAAGTTACGAAGCCTAATGTCACATCAGTGATACAGACATTCATTATCCTGCAAAAAATCAGTAACGCAGGTCTTTCATGTCGCTTCGGTTCATAAACGCCACAATACTCAAAAATAACGAACTACAAGATCGCTCACTTTCAATTGAAGATGGGTGTATTTCTAAAGGGCCCTTCCCTGCAGTAGATATGGGTGGTTATTTCATTTTACCTGGAATAATCGATTTACATGGAGATGCGTTTGAACGACATATCGCACCCAGACCCAAGGCACCATTCGATATTCGTTCGGCCCTGCGCGGAGTAGATGTTGAGTTGGCTGCCAATGGTGTAACAACCGCATGGATGGCGCATAGTTGGTCATGGGAAGGCGGACGGCGTAGCCCCGAGCATGCAATAAAATTTGCTAGCGCATTACGTGCTTATCGCAAGAACGCCAAAACAAATATGCGCATCCAGTTGCGATGCGAAACCCATACCACAGAAACATATGACGAACTGATCGCTTGCCTCGAAGAATTTAAAATCGACTACGTAATCTTTAATAATCATTTACCAGAAGCGCAGGACATCATTGCACGAGATTTAGATGCATTTGGTGCGTGGGCGGCACAAGTGGGAAAAACATCTGACGAGCATCTAGCCTGCATTCGTACTGCTGAGGCACAAGAGTCACTTGTGCACGACCACTTATTGCGCCTCTCCTCAGCTTTTGATGATATGAACATTCGATACGGGTCACATGATGATGCGAGTTCAGACATGCGCGAATACTATGCACTGCTGGGCGCTAAAATATGTGAATTTCCGACAACACTTGAAGCTGCAAAAACAGCAAAACAAATGAACAATCCAGTTTTAATGGGCGCTCCAAACATCGTCCGTGGGGGCTCACAATCTGGCAACATATCTGCGATTGATTTGGTGCGCGCTGATTTATGCGATGCCTTAGTGTCAGATTATTATTACCCTGCGCTGTCACAGGCCGCCTTAGAGTTATGGCAAACTGGGGAATTGTCGTTTCCAAAAGCATGGAACTTAATTTCAAAAAATCCAGCATCAATCATGGGTAAAGCATCTATAGGCAGTCTTGATTACGGAATGCACGCCGACTTAGTGATTATGAATAAAGAAACCCTACAGATTGAGGCAACCATGTGTGGAGGTCGGATCGCCTATGCTGCAGGTGAGGCCGCCAACCGCTTATTTGAAGCACCTATTCCTAAAATGTCAGTCGCAGCAGAATGAGACTTATTCGTATTTTTCCAAAAACGCGCTGATTGGCAGGCGCCGAAAATCATCAAGTGCCAAGCGTAGCTGGTCGTGGGACCAATTCCACCAGCTCAAAGCGATTAGGCGTTCAGAAATTTTTCGATCAAAGCGTTCTCTCATCGGTGTCGCAGGCACACCTGCCACAATCGTGAAAGGTGCGACATCTTTTGTAACCACTGCGCCAGATGCAACGATTGCACCGTGTCCAATTGTGATCTCTGGTTTAATCTGCGCATTATGACCGATCCATGTGTCGTGGCCAATCGTAACACGACGCGATGCTCGCTTTTCAAACCAATCCTGATCGATTTCCACATCGTCCCAATAATCGGGTGAACGGTACAGAAAATGGTGCATACTCGCGCGATCCATGGGATGATCTGTTGCACCGATCCGCACGAAGCTTGCGATATTGGCGAACTTGCCAATCCAGGCGTTTGCAATATCGGCATAACGATCGCAATACGAATAATCACCCATCGTGACGTTCAGAATTCGTGAACCTTTACCAATTTCGCAGTATTTTCCAAAGTTTGAATTTTGACATTCGACATCTGCATGCAAAAAAACATCATCTGATTTAAGTTTTGCCATTATTTTATTTCGTGGCTCTCACCACCCTTAATTAAACGTGCTCGCAACTGCCCTGACAGCCAATCCATAGCCATCACCATAAGTATGATAAGAATTATATAATAACTCACTTCCTCCCAATCTTTTTGGGTGATCATTGCTTGAGTAAGCATGAGACCAATGCCGCCGCCAGTAATCGCACCTATAATCGTTGCGCTGCGCGTATTGGATTCAAAGAAATATAAAACTAGCGACAATAGTACAGGTGTTACCTGTGGTAGAACTCCAAAGCGATACTGCTGAAGAGTGCTAGCTCCAGTAGATTTCACGCCTTCCACCTGTTTTTTATCTACATTTTCCAATACTTCAGAAAACATTTTACCAAATCCACCAACGTCTGTGATCAAGATTGCCAAGGCCCCAGTCATCGGCCCTGGACCAAAAGCGCGCGCGAGCATGATCGTGAAAATCAGCGCGTCAACCCCACGAATAAAATCAAAAACCCGACGCATGAAAAATCGCAAACTCATTAAGGGCGTGAAGTTTTTCGCCGCCAAGAAAGCAAGTGGAAGCGCAATAATTGCACCGCCAAATGTGCCAATAAAAGCCATTAAGATCGTTTCACCAATCGCCCATGCAACATCTTGATGGCGCCACATACGGTTGTTCCAAAAATCTTTGAAAATGTCTCCTGTTTCACCAGCAAAACTGCGACTGACAAGTTCACCAAAGGAACGACCATGATAAGGGCTGTCGAGGGTAAAGAAAAATAATTCCCACCCCCCAAAATAACGAAAAACCTCTGTACGATTACGGGTTACAGTTAAGCGGCCCGCATCTGTTGTAATCGCCAATCTATTCTTGGATTGGTTGATCTTACCAGGAAAATCGCCTTCAGGAATATTCGTCTCCACCCCACGGCGACCGGGTTGTGCCCAAATTTCTCCGAAATCAGGTACGAAATACGTAACATCCTTTTCACCAAAAGTCACAACATGACCATCACCCAGATCAATCACTGTTTGTTGGCCAAGCTTCACCCATTCTGGGCTTTCGCCGTCGGTGTATGCCCCCTTGGTTTCACCTTCGATTTGAATACTTATGTCGCTGCTACGATTATCGCGCGTTACATGCACTTTGTAACTATAACTGTCGCTGACGAGAATTTTGGCATTGTCCAATGACGCCTTTTGAGACAGTCCAACAACATCAAACGCAATGAACACATATATAAAATACGCACTCAGTACGGCGAGCGCGCCTATGATCGCGTATTTTTTACGGCCGATTGCTTGGTTTGCCGCAGTTTGAAGGTTTGAGATATCAGCAGTCATACTCATGATAAAAGCTCCGCATCACGACCATGCGCTAGGCGGTCGCGATAGTAGGATGAAATTTGGTCGAAAAATACGATTGTGCCGAACAAAAGGATAAAGATCGCAGCAGCATCATCGTACCGCCCTTGCCCCCAAGAAATCGCGTTCTTCAGCTCGTATCCGATTCCGCCTGCGCCAACAAATCCCAAAATTGCAGACGCGCGAATGTTTATTTCAAACCGCATCAGTGCGTAGGATAAATAATTTGGGGCCACTTGTGGAACGACCCCTAAACCCATTTTTTGCAACCATGAAGCTCCTACGGATTTTAGACCTTCAACAGGTTTAAGCGAGGCATTTTCGTTCACTTCTGAAAACATTTTACCCAACGCACCCGTAGTATGAAACGCAATCGCAATCATTGCAGGTACGGGACCACCACCTAATACAAAAATCAGAACAAGCGCGATAACAACCTCGGGCATCGCACGCATAGTGTCCATCAGACGTCGAAAAACTGGAATCATTCTAGGCCATAGCGCCATGCCACGCGTGGACAACATCGATAAAAACATTGCCAAAAAGGCTCCCATTAACGTCGATGCTGCAGCGATATTGATCGTTTCTATCAATGCAGGAAAATACCGCACCATATGTCCAGGAAGCTCAGTAACTTTTTCGGACGCTTCACTTAGCACCGATGCTGGGAAATCAAAAATACGTGGCAGACCTTCAATGAACCCACCTGCGTTGCGATCTTCGGCTGTCAAAAAACCACTGACCAGTAGAGCAACGAATACTATTAGTAGTATCAGACTATAAGAACGCTTTTGACGCACCATTCCCATGTAGCCAAATTTAATGCTATCTAATTTTGGATCTGATGTTGATGTCATGTCCGCTGGGCCCTCAATGTAGAAAAGGGCAGACCATATTGATCTGCCCAAATTCCTTTGGTCTTAGTTAGACTTTGCTTGACGCGCGCCAACGATAGAGACGTACGCGTCGTGTGTGATTGGCATAAGGCCTAGCTTTTCACCCGCGAAAACGTTGTATGCACAATCTGCGTCCATATCTTTTAATGAGGCCATCAAGCCGGTCATTTTGATTTTTACGTCTTCTGGAAGCGCCTTGCGCAATACAATTGGACCTTCAGGGATTGGTTTTGACTTCCAAATTTGTACGAGTTCATTCATGTCGACAAGACCTGCGTCAACTGCTTTGCGCAAGGCGCCAGAGTTGTACCCATCTTCCCAGTTACCTAGACCATCTGCCCAAGTTACGCCCGCATCAATGTCACCGTTAAATACAGCAACGATTGTCTGCTCGTGGCCACCAGTGAACTTTACTTCACCAAAATAGTCACCTGACTCCATTGACGCGCCTGTCAGCTCAGGAATTTCAATTGAAGGAATTAGGTAACCAGATGTTGAGTTTGGATCGCCAAACCCAAATGCTTTGCCTTGCATGTCCTCAAGACTTGCAATGTTGCTGTCTTTGCGAGCAAATCCAATTGAGTGGTATCCATAAGAACCATCAAGGTTCACGGCAACAAGCACGGGCTGAACCGCGTTTTCGTCACTCAAGAATGTTTTTGCATAACCAGAGGCGCCAAGCCAAGCCATGTCGATTGTGCCACCTAGCAAGCCTTGGATAACACCGTCGTAGTCAGCTGGTGCGAATAATTTTGTCTCAACACCCAAAAGGTCTTCTGTCCGCTCACGCAGACATTCGTTGTTGTTAAGACGGTCTTGTGCGTTTTCACCGCCCAAGATACCGATACGGAATTCTGAAATTCCGTGACCACCAGCAAACGCTGCTGATGTTAGTGCTGTTGTTGCCAAGACGGCTGCGATTAGTTTTTTCATCTTTTCACTCCAATTGATATTGCCCCGCCCCCCACGGGCAAGGCAGATGAAAGTCATGCGGAAACAGTCACTTGTTCCCGAATTTCTGTTGAAGTCGCTGCTTCTGAAAAGTCTGCTCCAGCGCCGTAGATCTCGCGAGCAATTCCCGTGGTGAGCTGTTCAGGAGTTCCGTCGAAAACGATCCGACCTTGACGCATGCCAATAACGCGGTCGCAGTATCTACGTGCAGTATCCAAAGTGTGTAGGTTCGCAATAACAGTCCGCCCATCCTCTTCATGAATACGGCGCAATGTCTCCATTACTATCTGCGCATTCATAGGATCTAAGGAAGCTATTGGCTCATCTGCTAAGATTAATTTTGGGTTTTGCATAAGAGCGCGAGCAATCGCGACCCTTTGCTGCTGTCCACCTGATAAGGCCTCAGCGCGCTTAGATGCATGCTCTGCTACACCAAGTCTATTCAATATCTCTATTGCTAGATGAATATCCTCAGTTGGGTACAAATTGAAAAATGTTGAAAACGCAGAGTGCCTGTTTAGCGTCCCATGAAGCACATTGCTTACGACATCCATTCGAGGGACTAGATTGAATTGCTGGAATATCATTGCGCAATTCGACTGCCAGAGACGCATATCTTTCCCAGAGAGCTGAGAAATCTCTTGGCCTTCATATATAATGGAGCCATCTGTGACATCTTCTAAGCGATTGAGCATTCTTAGCAGAGTTGACTTTCCAGCACCTGACGCCCCGATGACACCAATCATCATTGGACTCGAAACTTCGAAGGACGCTCTGTCCACAGCAGTACTGTTTCCAAAGACTTTTGTGACGTTATCAAGTTTAAGCACATTTACCCCCAAAGATGCATTTGATGGGTAACTACTGATCAATTGTGTATTTTTTGCTTAAGCTAAATGAAAGTTTTGCAAACACTTTGTAAAATTTGGGTAAATAAAAGAGAATAAAGTGATGCTCGCTAATCAATGAATTTCTATGACATTTAATTTTTACAATGTTCCCTTATCCGAATGGCAAAATGGTGGTTGCTATGAGAATAATTTGGAATTTTTTTAGGGTACCCGAGATGTTTACGCTCAGCATTGTGAACTCTGAAATAACTACTCTCGATACTTCACAATAGTTAGATTCACTGGCGATAGGCGTACTGTCATGAAAGACATAATCGACCAATTGATTTACGAACGCGCGCCTTGGCTGCAGACAAAAACAACCGGTGCAGCTATATCCGATCGTATTCTGAAAACGTGTTTGCGCTATTCCAAAACGATTGAAATTGCGAATACACTAAAACCGCTAAATGGAGCGGAAATTTTCGATAAACTTTGTGATGAAATCGTTCAGGATACAGAAATAACGGGATGCAGCAACATCCCGACCACAGGCCCTGCCCTGATCGTTGCCAATCATCCCACAGGCATTGCCGATGCCGTATTTTTATACAGTGCAATAGCTAAGACGCGACCCGATGTTTATTTCTTTGCCAACAGTGATGTTCTTCGCGTTTTTCCACAATTGAGTGAGTTTATTGCTCCTGTCGAGTGGCGCAGAGAAAAACGTACGAAGACACGTACAAAAGAAACGCTAGAATTTACGAAACAAGCAATGAAAGAACAGCGCATTGGTGTTATTTTTCCATCTGGACGGTTAGCTAAACGGGCGGGATTATCACTGCATGAACGTTCTTGGATGTCCTCTGCAGTGTCGCTTGCACGAAAGTACAACGTTCCAATTATTCCAACTCATATTTCAGCAAGAAACTCAATTTTATTTTATCTATTGGACATTATACATCCAACACTTCGTGACATCACTTTATTCAATGAAACACTCAATAAAAAAGGTTTTCATTTTGAGATTAGGTTTGGAAAACCGGTTTACCCTTACATGCTGAGTCCTGAACCAGAGATTGCGACGAGTGACCTCAAACGTAGAGTCTTAAATCTCAATAGTCGGCAGTTCTTAAATTCTCGCAGACTACGCATTCAGAGGTCATTAAATAGAATTACCTATCAAACATGATACCAATACATTCAAAAAATTTATGTTTTCAAGAATATCGCCCTCATGAGATCGATGGCGATTTGGAGCCATTTTTAGACTCAAATTGTGCTGGTCAAGATTGGTTGGCGCACCTACCTGTTGAGCTGCAAGAAATCTTTGTCTTTGCTATTTTAAGAAATTGGTCTGCCCCCGCCCGCCAGAATTTTAAATATTAAATACAAGAACTGAAAGGATAAGGCTGATGCTCGTTACTATGTCAGGCCAGGAACTCAGCAAATTCTGTTTTGGAACGATGCAGTTTGGGCATGGGAGTACTTATGACCAATCAGGATCTGTTTACACTGAGTGTAGGCAATCTAACATAAATCATTTTGATACTGCGCACACATACACAGGTGGTCTGTCCGAAACTTGGCTTGGAGAGTTTCTCAAGGGTGAGCGAGAACAAATTTTTGTTTCAAGCAAAGTTGGTTATACTGGGGGAAGTGCACCAAAAAATCTGTCAGCTCAGCTAAGTGAAAGCAGAAAAAGATTGAAGCAAGACACAATCGACTTGTTATACCTTCATCGATTTGACCCAGACACACCTCTTGAAAAGACTCTAACTTGGTTTTCCGAACAACTCGAAAAGAAGACAATTAGGTACTGTGGCGTATCAAACTTTGCTGCATGGCAAATCACAAAAGCAGAATTTATCGCACAAAACTTAGGTTTAAAAATATCTGCCGCGCAGCCAATGTACAGTCTTGTGAAGCGACAGGCGGAAGTTGAAATATTTCCAGCATGCCAAGATTTAAATATTGAGTGTTTTTCATATTCACCACTGGGCGCAGGCCTTTTAACTGGAAAATATCAAAAACAAACCCAAAATGGACGGCTAGCGAACGATGCTCGCTATGCCAAAAGATATGGCAATTTGGAAATGCACAAGACTGCTACGGCATTAAATAAGTTGAGTAATCAATATAGTGTGGATCCTGCCACGCTTGCTGTTGCTTGGATTGCTAAGTCCAAATATCAGCCAGTCCCAATCGTTTCAGCGAGAAATACAAAGCAATTAACTCCGGTGCTTAATGCATTAAATTTTGACATGTCAGATGAACTTTTTGACGAAATCAACAATCTTGCACCTAAACCTGCACCCGCAACCGATAGGTTAGAAGAGCAAGTTTAGGTTATTGAAAAATCGAAAGAGGCAGTTAGGCATTCAACATATGACCACATCAACGGATCACTCCAAAAAATTCAAATGGGCGGGAACAGTATTTGTTCTAACGGGAATTCTTCTCACTAACTTGAATATCTACCCAGCAAACATCCTAATTCACGGATTGGGCGCAGTTTTCTGGACGGTGGCAGGGTACCTAGCAAAAGATAAGGCTATAATGACGAACTTTTCTTTGCAGCTCCCATTATTTGTGGTCGGGCTGGTTAACGCTTTTGCTATAAACTAAAGGCGAATTCGATTATGTATGCATCAGCAACGATGCATTTCCAAATTTTCTAGACTGAGAGATCCAAATGCCCCCCTTAAAGACTTCCGCATCAGATATGGTGAAAAATGCACGCGCGAGAATAGAAGAAATTGAAACATCAGACTTAATCACCATGATGGATGATCCAAACGTGATTATTGTTGATATCCGAGACATTAGAGAACGTCAGCGAAACGGATACATCCCAGGTAGTTTTCACGCTCCACGCGGAATGATTGAATTTTGGATTGATCCAGAGAGCCCTTATCACAAAGACATTTTCGCCCAGGAAGGCAAAAAATATGTGTTTCATTGCGCATCAGGCTGGCGTTCAGCGCTCACTGTAGCAACTCTGCAGGACATGGGTTTTGAGGCAGCGCACCTAAAAGAAGGTTTCTCTACTTGGGAAAAACAAGGCGGCGCAGTAGAGCAGCAAGACCCAAGCGGTAAAAATCTTAAGTAAAACCGCTGCACCCAAGCACGCAAAGAACTGTGTTCTTTCACTAGGTTGTAGACACAGTGTCGAACCCCGGAATCTCTCCCCTCAAACACGCGAAAAAGTGTGTGTTTGGTGTGTTTTTGAATCACACACGCATAGCGT
>JAAEZW010000362.1 GCA_018222665.1 Paracoccaceae bacterium | reverse complement strand
CCGTGGGCTTTTGATCATTCTGTCGTCGCCCTCTGGTGCGGGAAAATCGACCTTGGCTGCGCGTCTTCGCGCTTGGGATTCGACATTGAATTTTTCGGTTTCCGCAACGACGCGTGCGCCGCGCCCCGGTGAAGAACATGGTCGCGAATACTATTTCCATTCCCGCGAAGAATTTCAGGATATGGTTGCCAAGGGTGACATGCTGGAACACGCGGAGGTTTTCGGCAATTATTATGGCAGCCCCAAAGGCCCAGTCGAAGAGGCGATCAATGCAGGGCGCGACGTGTTGTTCGATATTGATTGGCAGGGCGGGCAACAGGTGCGCGCCTCGGCACTTGGGAAACACGTGTTGTCGATTTTTATCCTTCCACCTTCAATCCCTGAACTGGAACGCCGCCTTTATGCCCGCGCCCAAGACAGCAAAGAGGTGATTGATGGCCGTATGTCCAAATCACGCGATGAAATTAGCCATTGGCCCGAATACGACTATGTTTTGGTGAACGAGGATTTAGACGAAACCGAAGCCCGTTTAAAAACTATCGTTGCCGCCGAACGCTTGCGCCTTAGCCAACAACCTGATCTGGTGAATGTTGTGCGCCGTTTGAACAAAGAGTTTGAGGAAAGATCATGAGCATTTTCGCATTAGGGGACAAAACCCCACAAGTATCACCAAGCGCATGGATCGCACATGATGCAAATGTCATCGGGCATGTTGAGGTATCTGAAAACGCCTCGATCTGGTTTGGGGCAACACTGCGCGGCGACAATGAATTGATCCACCTTGGGGCAGGATCCAACATTCAGGAAAACTGTGTTTTGCACACTGATATGGGATATCCTTTGATGATCGGTGAAAATTGCACCATCGGTCACATGGTGACGTTGCATGGCTGCGTGATTGGGAACAATTCCCTAATCGGGATGGGGGCCACCATTTTGAACGGGGCAAAGATTGGGAAAAACTGTCTGATTGGGGCAGGGGCTTTGATTACCGAGAATAAGGAAATCCCAGATGGGTCCATGGTTCTTGGATCACCCGGGCGCGTTGTAAAAGAGTTGGGAGCGGCGCAAATCGCAGGACTGGAAAAAAGTGCGCTTCACTATCAGGAAAATGCACGCCGTTTCCGAGATCAAATGCGCCCAATGTCATAAAACTGTGATCTTTTTGGATCAACCTGGCGCAACACGATAAAGGGACCAGATGGAAAACGAACAGATCATTTCGATTGTATCTGGGCTGCCATACCCCTGTGTCGCCATTTCCTTGCGGGATTTTGAACGCATCCTCTGTGCCAATACCGAGGCCAAGGCGTTTTTGGGGGACGGGATTGAGGGGCGGCATTTTTATACGGTGTTTCGCCAACCAACCATGATCGAGGCGATCGAAGGCGCGATCAAATCGGGCGAGCGTAAAAATGCACGTGTTACAATTTCGGAAAATCGGCGTGATGCGTTTTATGATGCCACTTGCATCAATATCGCAGGTCAGTATTGTTTGGTCACATTCCAAGACCGAAGCGATCAGGAACAAATCCAACAGATGCGGCGAGATTTCGTGGCCAATGTTTCACACGAACTTAAAAGCCCGCTGGCTGCATTGATGGGGTTTATCGAAACACTGCGCACAGTTGCCAAAGATGACCCAAAAGCCCAAGAACGGTTCTTGGGTATTATGGAATCTGAGGCGCAGCGTATGAACAGATTGGTCAATGATCTGCTCTCTCTCTCTCAAGTTGAAGCAACCGCGCGTCAGCGTCCGACGGAAAACATCGACTTGCATGGATTGATTGAACAAACGGTCGATATCTTGTTGCCCGCCGCAAAGGCGCGGGATGTTGTGGTGGATGTTGTGAAACAGGCAAACACAGACATCACTGTCAAAGGTGACAGTGATCAATTGCGTCAGGTTTTCAACAACTTAATCGAAAACGCCATTAAATATGGGGCACAAGGGGGAAATGTGACTGTGACACTGTCGCAACCAGGCTATCTGCCAGCCTTGCGCAGCGAAGGGATCGAAGTAAGGGTATCAGATGATGGGCCCGGCATTGATCCCGTTAATCTGCCACGATTGGCCGAACGGTTTTATCGCATCGATAGCCACCGTTCGCGTCAAATGGGCGGCACGGGGTTGGGGCTCGCCATCGTCAAACATATCATTAGCCGGCACCGTGGTCGATTAATGGTGGATAGCGTCATGGGACAGGGGTCCAATTTTCGAGTTTTATTGCCCTATGATATCTCGATCAGAGCACAAAGAAACGACGTGTCATGAAGTCATAATTCTGTTACATAACCTTCATAAAACCGTGCAAAACGCGCAATAGAGGTGTGTTTGCGCGGCTTAATTTAAAAAACTCAAGCGGCTAGATGAAATGAACGACATGCGACTGACACAAGAAACATCAACCGATCAACAAACGAAAATCAGCGCATCAGGCGTGCAGGTTCATTATGGTGATACGCA
>JAAEZW010000361.1 GCA_018222665.1 Paracoccaceae bacterium | reverse complement strand
GAGGAGCAATTGGCGAACATTATAACCCGCGATGCCATGATCGGCACAAAATTGGTTGAGGTCCCCGCATGAGCCGCGTGCATGATATGGGCGGACGGTTTGGCGATGGTGCGATTGATCCGAATGAACCAGACGCGGTATTCCCACAGGACTGGCATGGGCGCGCCCTTGCCCTAACACTTGCGGCAGGCGGGTTGGGACAATGGAATTTAGACATATCCCGCCATGCGCGGGAATGTTTGTCACCCAAGGATTACGCACGCTTTGGCTATTACGAAAAATGGATTGCGGGGCTGACCAATTTGCTGGTCGACAATAGTGTTGTGACACAAGAAGAACTTAGCACATTAACGCCCACCCCAAACAGCCCTCTGCAAGAGCGGAAAATGTTGGCCGAATATGTCGCCAAGATATTGGCAAGTGGCGGACCCACCGATCGAACATCGGACATCCCTGCGCAGTTTACTGTCGGGCAACGGGTAACGACGCGGTTGCATGGCAATACCTTGGTCGATGGCGGCCATACACGCCTGCCCAGCTATGCCCGCGGAAAAACGGGATGGATCATTGCGCATCACGGTGCATATGTTTTCCCAGACAGCAATGCACATCGCTTGGGCGAAGCCCCTGAGCCGCTGTATTCCGTCGGATTTTTTGCGCAGGATTTGTGGGACAACGCCGAACATCCAGAGGATGAAGTGGTGTTGGATTTGTGGCAGTCCTATTTGGAACCTGCCTGATGGATGATGCGCCCACACCCGCCTTTGAAGAACCTTGGCACGCTCAAGTTTTCGCAATCACCGTTGCCTTGAACGAGGCAGGTGTTTTTCAATGGACCGATTGGGCCAACCGGTTTGGAGCCACGTTAAAACAACACGGACTAAACCGCGATTTGAATGGGGGTTCGGATTATTTTTTTGCATGGATTGAAACGTTAGAAGATTTTCTAGCGGATCAAAAAATCGCACTGCCCAATGATTTGCGGGTTCTGAAATCTTCGTGGAAACAGGCCTATCTACAGACCCCGCATGGTCAGCCCGTGAAAATTCAGCGCCCCTAACCCTTGTGTTTTTAAATAGGTGCGTCACTATTCAATGATGAACTTTTGGTCCGCACTATATCGGCAAAAACGCTCGGTCAGGCTTCAACTGCTGGTGATGGCCTTAGTGCCGTTGATGGTTCTATTGCCCGTGCTGTTGGTCATGGGAATTTCTCGGTGGAACAACGACTATAACAACCTATTGATCGCCAAAGTAGAAAGCGAACTGCAAGTTGCAGAACAATATCTGCAGCGGATCGTTGGAGCAACGGGCACCTCGATCGAGGCATTAGCCGCATCCCTGGCCATTCAAAAGGCCGCTGAAAATGGCCAACTGAATGATTTTTTGACCGCGGAAAAGGATGCCTTGGGTCTGGATTTTTTGTCGATTGTCCAACCCACATCAATTGATGAGCACATGCAAAAATGGCCTGTGGTCCAATCGGCCTTGACGGGAACGGCGCGCACCGCAGTTGACCTGTTTGAGGCTGACGATCTGTTGATGATAGATGTGGCCTTGGCCGAACAAGCGGAACTGATCCTGATCCCGACAGAGGCCGCCGTTCCCACCGATAAGGTTGCGGAAACACGTGGGATGATGATCCACACAGCCGCACCTGTTTCGATCAATGGATCCCAGCGCGTTTTGGTGGGTGGCATCCTTTTGAACCGAAATTTAGATTTCATCGATACCATCAACACATTGGTCTATCAGCGTAAAAATACCGCTGAAGACCCACGCGGCACCGCGACACTGTTCCTTGAGGATGTGCGCATTTCAACGAACGTGCGCCTGTTTGAAAACGTCCGCGCCTTGGGCACCCGCGTGTCAGCAGAGGTACGTAGTGCGGTATTAAATCAAGGGCAAACATGGCTTGATCGCGCATTTGTTGTAAATGATTGGTATATCTCAGGGTATCTGCCGATTTATGACAGCTTTGATCAGCGCATTGGGATGCTTTATGTTGGGTTTTTGGAAGAACCCTTTCGCTTGGTAAAACGCGATGCCATTGCGATGATGTGGATCGCGTTCATTGGCGTTCTGATTGTGTTCATACCTGTATTTTTACGATTGGCTGGTGGGATATTTTCACCGCTTGAACGTATGACAAAAACAATGCGGCGGGTCGAAACAGGCGATTTGACAGCGCGCAATAATTTGAACCAATCCGGGGGCGAAATTGCGGAGGTGTCCCACCACCTAGATCACCTATTGGACCAGGTGCAGGAACGGGATAAACAATTGCGCGATTGGGCCGATGATTTGAACGTGCGCGTTGAGGAGCGCACCGCGCAGTTGCAAGAGGCTAATCAAAAACTGGAAACGACATACAAACAATTGGTCATGTCAGAAAAACTTGCATCTATCGGTGAAATCACGGCGGGTGTAGCGCATGAAATCAACAACCCCGTTGCCGTCATTCAAGGC
>JAAEZW010000010.1 GCA_018222665.1 Paracoccaceae bacterium | reverse complement strand
AGATCAGTCATGTGAAGTGCTCGATTTATGTTTCTAAATATTATGACAGCAAGTCCGCCAAAGGAAAAGAGCAGATTGAGAAAACGGCGAGTAGTCAACTCACGCGGTGATTAGTCCTCTGTCCACAGGAATGGACATACACGCTTAGGACGATTAATGATTTTGTTTTCAGGAAAATTGATATTAACAAAATTGTGGATGATGTTGGTTTTTATGGTTCAAATAAATTCTCAAAAAGATTTATTAATTTTGAGAGGATTTTTTGTTAATTATGGATAGCATTCTGAAAAATCTGAATAATATTAAATGAAGGTGAATTTTTGATCATTACATGAAGTTTTTTGGTATTTAATTATTGAGGCATTTGATGAGTTCTGTCATTTATTTGGTACACCAAGTTAATCGCTCTTTGGTTGTGTAAATAAAGTGTTTAGATCGTGATGAGCGGTCAAATGGTTCCAGCGGGCTCCGATAGGGTCGCTGGCTTCGGGTCACTTAAGCAGTATTGGATCCCTCATTCCCCTCCAGCTTAACTGACCCGCCCAACTTTCCCGCAAAAAGAAAATCCTTGTTTGAATGACGCGTCGGGTCTACGTGGATCACATGGCACCTTCGCAAATGACATTTCAAAACATTCAAAAACTATTCGTTTTGGGTTTGCCCATTGTGGGCAGCAATTTGGCGATGATGTTGATTGGTGTTACCGATATTGTGATGGTGGGATGGCATTCGGTCGAAGAACTTGCCGCACTCATTCTTGCGACAACATTATTTTTTAACATATTTATCTTGGGCTCTGGTGTCGCTTTCGCGGTGATGCCGATAGTGTCCAGTGCTGCGGCTGTTGGGGATGATACAACAGTGCGTCGCTCAACCCGAATGGCACTTTGGATAAGTATGATTTACGGCATCTTTGCACTGCCAATTTTCTACATGTCGGAAACTATTCTCCTGGGGCTTGGCCAACAACCCGAACTGGCACAGTATGCTGCGGATTATATGTGGATATTGGCACCCGCGATTATCTCTTCGCTTTGGGCCAATGTAATGCGCAGTTATTTGTCCGCGATGGAATTCACCAAAATCATTATGTTGATCACGTGCGGTGTTGCAATTTTAAATGTGGGTTTCAACCACGTTTTGATTTTCGGCAATTACGGTTTTCCTGAACTGGGTATTCAGGGTGCCGCGATTGCATCGCTCTTGGTGAATTTTTTGATGGCGGTCATCACATCAATTTATGCTGTTTATATATTGCCTCAGCATGATTTATTCGCCCGTTTTTACCGTCCTGATTGGGGGGCTTTGATCAAGGTTTTTAAACTTGGCGCTCCAATTGGCCTGTCGATCTTGGCGGAAACGGGTTTGTTTTCTGCCGCTTCTGTCATGATGGGATGGATCGGGGTTATCGCACTTGCCGCGCATGGAATTGCCCTGCAATTGGCAAGCCTGACATTCATGGCCCATTTGGGGTTGTCCCATGCGGTTACAATTCGTATGGGGAATGCCGCCGGGCGAAAAGACTGGTCCGCAATGGTTCAGGTGACCAAAGCTGGGGCGGTTATTTCCGTTTGCTGGTCGCTGCTGACAATAATCCTGTTTGTCGGCTTCGGTGCGCAGTTAATATCGCTATTTCTCGATGCGGATGAAGCGGCGCGTGAAGCCATCATCGCCTATGGTGTTGTTCTGTTATGGATCGCTGCATTGTTTCAGTTGGTTGATGGCGGTCAAGTTTTGGCAATCGGCCTATTGCGCGGGGTCCAAGATACAGCCATCCCAATGGTGATCACCGTCATTGGGTATTGGGGAGTGGGCGTCCCGATTGCCTATTTTCTGGGATTTTACACGCCCCTCGCGGGCAGTGGTATTTGGCTTGGGCTTGTTGCGGGCCTCAGCTTTGCCGCTATAGGATTATCGGCGCGTTTTCGCCGTTATCTTGCAAACTATGATGCGGCGACTGCCTAATCCGTTAGGCTGTCGCAGAACGCTTTGATCCGTGCGCAGGCATCGACCAATACGTCATCTGACGTTGCATAGCTCACGCGAAAATGTGGTGACAAACCAAAGGCGGCGCCGAAAACGACGGCTACGCCTGTGCTCTCCAATAACGCCATGGCGAAATCTTCGTCGTTTTCAATTGTTTTGCCCTCGGGCGTTGTTTTGCCGATTAACCCCGCAATCGAGGGAAAAACGTAAAATGCGCCTTCGGGGACGGGGCATGTGATCCCGGCAATTGCATTAAGTGCGGACACAACCAAATCGCGTCGACGATGAAACGCGGTGTTGTTTTGTGCAATAAAATCTATTGGACCACTCAGGGCCTCTTGGGCTGCAAATTGACTAATTGTGCAGGGGTTAGATGTGCTTTGACTTTGGAGTTTGCGCATCGCCTTGATGATATGTTCAGGACCACCTGCGTATCCGATACGCCATCCTGTCATGGCATAGGCCTTGGACACGCCGTTGCAGGTGAGCGTGCGATCATACAGTTCTGGTTCAACTTGCGCGGGGGTTGCGAATTTAAAATTACCATAGGCGATGTGTTCATACATATCATCGGTCATGATGTGGACATGGGGATGACGCAGTAACACGTCAGTCAGTGCTTTCACCTCGCTCCAGGAATATCCGCTGCCTGTCGGGTTTGAAGGCGAATTAAAGATGAACCATTTTGTATTTGGAGTGATCGCGGCCTCAAGAATATCTGGGGTCAGTCGAAAGTTTCTTTCAATTCCTGCCTCGACAATCACGGGGGTCCCGCCCGCCAAAAGAACCATATCGGGATAAGACACCCAGTATGGTGCGGGAATGATCACTTCGTCGCCTGGATTCAAGGTTGCCAATAGGGCATTAAACAGAACCTGCTTTCCCCCATTTGAGACCGATATTTGCGACGGTTCGTAGTCCAAAGCGTTTTCACGTTTGAATTTGCCACAGATGGCTTGCTTTAGGCTAAGCATCCCATCGGGGTCCGTGTACTTTGTTTGGCCCGCACGGATCGCGGCGATGGCGGCCTCTTTAATGTTATCAGGGGTGTCAAAATCAGGCTCCCCTGCGCTGAGGCTGATGATGTCGTGGCCTTCGTGTTTCAGTTGCGTCGCCAATGCTGACATTGCCACGGTTGGAGAGGGCTTAATCCGTGAAAGGGCGTCTGAAAGTTCCATTTTGCGATCCAATTGAAGTTTGTTCAACAATGTCTTACGGTGCAAACCAGACGCAAACAATCACATAAATTGAGAAAAAGATGCCAGATTACGAATTTGATTGGTACGGGCCTGAAACCTCAACATTCGGCGATCGCGTTTGCGCGGCGCGCGAACAGGCGGGAATGTCACAAAAACAATTGGCCAAACGACTGGGTGTGAAACATTCGACCATCATTTCGTGGGAACAGGATTTATCTGAACCGCGCGCGAACCGACTTTCTATGTTGTCCGGCATTCTTAATGTGTCGTTTAGTTGGTTGCTGACGGGTGAGGGCGAGGGCGTGGAGTCGCCTGATGAGCACTCTGAATTAACACCAGAAATTTCTGATATCTTGATTGAAATTCGCGATCTTAAAGCCTCCTTGGTGAAAAGCGCAGATCGTCTTGGACGTCTGGAAAAGAAACTTCGCACCAAATTGAAAGAAAGCTGATGGAATCGCGCGAACATAAAATCAAACGTTTGACCATGCGTTCTATGCGCCGTGGGATCAAAGAGATGGATTTGATTTTGATGCACTATGCTCAGGACAAATTGTCAGGCATGAGCGATGACGCAATGGATCATTATGATGCGCTGCTGAATGAAAATGACCAGGATCTATATCAATGGTGTTCGGGACAGGTTCCACCAGCGAGTGAGTTCACGGATCTGATTGCGGATATCAAGGTGCACATCGCCGAACGTTTTTAACGTTCAAAATTTTAACTTTATCTTTGGAAATATCGCGCAGTTTCGGCATAGTAATTGTGTCGGAGGTGACGATGAATAGTATTAACCTGTTTAGGCAAAATACCGAAACCTCGGGGTCCAGCAGTATTTAGATGCTCTGTCTTTGATTGAACGTCTGCACAGTTTTCTGTTGGATGTGATCAAGGATGAATTTGAACGTTTGGGTGTTTTGGAAATCAACACAGTTCAAGCATTGCTATTGTTCAATATTGGTGAAAACGAGGTAACGGCGGGTGAGCTGAGGTCGCGCGGATATTATCAGGGCAGTAACGTAAGCTATAATTTAAAAAAGCTAGTCGATTTAGGATATGGCATCATCAGCGTTGTGAAATGGATCGGCGGTCCGTTCGCGTTAAACTAACCGCCAAAGGGCGGGATATTAAAGATACACTATCGCAGTTATTTGTGAAACACGTCGACATTTTGGAAACCCGCGCGGATTTGTCATCTCAGCATGTGGATACAATCACCAAGGGGTTAAAATCGTTAGAGCGTTTTTGGACCGATCAAATCCGCTATATCTACTAAAGTTTGTTTGGCTGGCCGATTGGGCCAGCCTTATTTTTGTGGCCTTACCAGTGCCCAATATTTTCCATTGATGTCCACGGTTCTTTAGGTTCAAGCGCGCTGCCCATCTGCAAAAGTTCGATTGAAATATTGTCCGGTGAACGCACAAAGGCCATACGACCATCCCGCGGCGGGCGGTTGATGGTGATGCCATTGTTCATCAAGTGTTGGCACATGTCGTAGATATTTTCGACCTCATAGGCCAAGTGGCCGAAATGACGGCTGTCACTTGGCAACCCACCATCGCCGTCCCAATTATAGGTCAGCTCAACTGGACAATCCTCTTGGCCTTCAGGAGCCATGAAGATCAATGTGAAACGGCCTTGTTCGCTATCGTAATGGCGTGTTTTCCTAAGCCCCAAAAGTTCAAAGAAGGCTTGTGATTTTTCAAGATCCTTCACGCGGACCATGGTGTGTAAATATCGAATTTGCATAAAATTCCCCGTTTATTTTTGGAATTTATGACAGGTTCCGATCTAAAATAAAACCACCAGCTTCTTCGTATTGATCGATTTCTCCATCGTACGTGCCGTTTTGTGAATTAATAAACTGCGTTGGATCCTGCGAGGTCAATGTGATGACGCCCGCACCTTCGGAAATGAGCCCCTCTGCATTTGTGGACAGTAGGCCGTAAACGGTTCCAGACTCAAACCCTTGACCATTCAGCGGAATTTGCAATTCGGTCGTGAACTCTCCGTTTAAATCCATTCCGTTTTCGACAACAAACCAACCTGTGTCGGGTAAGCTAAACTCGTAGCCCGAGGTCCCCTCAAGTGATTGTCCCGATTCCATAGAATACCGTGTTCGGTTGACCATTCGGAACTGTGTAGAACGGGATTTATTTGGATCTTGTAAATCCACATCAAAAAATAGCTCCGCGATCACATATTCCCCATCCGCGGCACCTTTTCGTGTCCGCATCCCAAGATATTCACCAGTCATGGAAATTTGGCCATTTTGCGGATCAACAACTGTGACAGGTGTGGCATATATATCCTGTGTACCAAATCCGCCAAAATTCGTGACTTTTGTATGTGGATCACTCGCGTTGCCATCAAACCCGAGATTGTCGATATAAAGAACTTCGTTGCCATTTTCGATGGCATAACGCATATCCCCAACTCCACCGAAAGTGCGGATGATTGAATTATTTTCGGACGTGACGTTCACAACAGAATTGCCATTTGGCGGTGTTGCACCGCCAAACGAAATAGATGTTACGGTATTTTCCGATGTGTCTCTATTCCCTGAACCATCGGTGTTATCTGTCGTACCCGTGGTATTGTTGGATGTTTCGTCAATTGTCGCAGTATTTGAATCGGCTGGATTGTCAAAAGGGTTGGTGCCCGCAACACCGCCAAAGGATGCGACAAACATCACAATACAAATTGGTCCAAGGATATTACGCATCACCGCTTTGCCTTTTTGGGTATGAAAAAAACATTGCAATGCTGAACTATTAATAAAGATATAAAAATATACATAAGTATTGATCAATTTGTAGTGGATTAGTGCATATCGCGGTTTGCATGTCGATCATCCCAAGATATAGTGATGGCACTAATCCCAAATGGAGTCGCCCAATATGTCCCTGTCCCCCGAACAACTGGCCGAAATCGAACAGCTGCGCGAACAGCGTTCATCAACTCTTCGCGCAGTAAGTGAGGGTATGGAGGGGCATCTTTACACCGCCTATCCCGTTTTGGATCACGGGTTTGTTCGTGTCATCGACTACATGGGCGATGATGCTGCAATTTGCCAAGCTGCGCGCGTAAGCTACGGCAAGGGTACCAAGTCTGTTCAAAATGACGAAGGTTTGATCCGCTATTTGATGCGGCATTGGCACTCTACACCGTTTGAGATGTGCGAAATTAAACTGCATGTAAAATTGCCCGTTTTCGTTGCGCGGCAGTGGATTCGCCACCGCACCGCGAATGTGAACGAATATTCTGCGCGCTACTCAATCTTGGATCGTGAATTTTATATTCCGGCCCCTGAACATGTTGCGGCGCAGTCTGTGGTGAACAATCAGGGACGCGGCGATATTCTTACAGGGGAAGAGGCGGCGCGTGTTTTGGAAATCCTAAAAGCGGACAGCGCGCGCGCCTATGACAACTATGAAAACATGATTTCACAGGATGGACAGCAGGGGTTGGCGCGTGAATTGGCGCGGATGAACCTGCCTGCCAACATCTATACACAGTGGTATTGGAAGGTGGATTTGCACAACCTGCTGCATTTCCTGCGCTTGCGTGCCGATGCCCACGCCCAGTACGAAATCCGCGTTTACGCAGAAGAGATGTGCAAAATCGTGGCCGATTGGGTGCCTTTCGCTTATCGCGCGTTTGAAGATTACCGTATGGGCGGCGCCACCCTGTCCGGCAGCGCGTTGGATTGTGTCCGTCGTATGATCAAGGGCGAAGAGGTCACACAAGAAAACTCTGGCATGTCCGCGGGGGAATGGCGCGAATTCCAAACAGTTTTGATCGGTTAGTCGGTTTTTACGTCAACTTCTTGGATCAACTGACCGTTTAAATCAAAGATCAGGATTTTGTTTTCATCGGTCACCACCGCAAACCAATCTTGGGTTTGGGTGTAAGATACGACAACTGTTCCAGCGGGCAGAGTGATCTGATCTGGGATCGCAAGAGCAGGCTGATTTAATCTAATGACAAGCAGTGCTGCGATGAGTACAACACCAACAATCATGACCACGGTCAATACAGTCACTAGTTGACGCAAAAAACGCAAACCGGGCGGAAGTTCAATGTCTTCCATAGGGGATTTCATGTCGTCATTCATTGTTTCGTTCCAAATTCAAGCTGACCCGCCTAAACGTCTTGATAAAGCGCTTTCGCGCGATGTTCCAGAGGACGCTGATATTTCGCGATCACAGATTGTGCGCTTTCTTGAAAAGGGCGCGGTGCGTGTAGACGGCGTGGTTCAATCAGATATGAAAGCCAAAGTTGCAGAAGGGCAATTGGTTGAAATCACCATACCAGAGGCGGTTGCAACCGAAACGCTGGCCCAAAACATCCCGTTGGCTGTAATTTATGAAGATGCTGATTTGATTGTAGTGAATAAACCTGCGGGCATGGTGGTGCATCCCGCGCCTGGTTCGCCCGATCAAACCTTGGTCAATGCGTTGTTATATCATTGCGCGGACACTTTGTCGGGCATCGGTGGAGAACGCCGTCCAGGTATCGTGCATCGCATTGATAAGGATACCAGCGGGCTATTGGTTGTCGCCAAAAACGATCAGGCGCATCATGGCCTTGCCGCCCAGTTTGAGGCGCATTCGGTAGAACGCTATTACCGCGCTTTATGTTACGGGATCCCTGGTGCAAATGATCCGCGCCTGCGGGGCGTCCGCGGGGTCAGTTTTGAACAGGGCAATATTATGAAGGTGTCAACGCAGCTTGCGCGGCACAAAACCGACCGGCAGCGTCAGGCCGTGTTATTCGAAGGGGGGCGCCACGCCGTAACGCGCCTGCGGATCGTGGAGCGTTATGGAACGCCTGAAACATTGGCACAGGTTGAATGTTGGCTGGAAACGGGGCGCACCCATCAGATCCGTGTGCACATGGCGCATGCGGGGCATGGATTAATTGGCGATCCAGTTTACGGTGGCCGTCGCAAATTGGCCCAAAAATCATTTTCACCCGAGGCATTGGATGCAATTTCTGGGTTCAATCGACAGGCATTGCATGCAGCAGTTTTAGGATTTGAACACCCTGTAACTGGCGAAAGTTTACGGTTTGAAGCGCCACTGCCTGAGGATTTTGAAACATTAATCACTCACATTTCATAATCTGAAATAGCGTCCACACTAAAAAGTGAACTTTTCAGTACAGTATCATCTTGAAATGGATCCTGTGAGTTCTTAACTTGATGTTAACAAGGTAAACATCACGGAATGTCATGAGCAATTATGCAAATCTACCAGCACCAACACCCGAAGGGGGGTTGAGCCGTTATATGCAGGAAATTCGTAAATTTCCGATGCTGGATCCAGAAGAAGAATATATGTTGGCCAAGCGCTGGGTGGAAGAACAAGACACCCAAGCGGCACATAAAATGGTAACATCACACCTGCGTTTGGCGGCCAAAATTGCGATGGGATATCGCGGATATGGACTGCCTCAGGCTGAGGTTATTTCCGAGGCAAACGTTGGCCTAATGCAGGCTGTCAAACGCTTTGACCCTGAAAAGGGGTTCCGTTTGGCAACCTATGCCATGTGGTGGATTCGCGCGAGCATTCAGGAATATATCCTGCGCAGCTGGTCCTTGGTGAAGATGGGAACAACTAGCGCACAGAAAAAGTTGTTCTTTAACCTGCGCAAGGCAAAGTCACGGATCGGTGCATTAGAAGAGGGTGATTTACGTCCCGAAAACGTCGCGCAAATCGCAAATGATTTGGGCGTGACAGAGGACGAAGTCATCTCAATGAATCGCCGCATGTCTGGCGGTGATGCATCCCTAAATGCGATGGTGTCAAACGATGGCGAAGGGGCGATGGAATGGCAGGATTGGTTAGAGGATGAAGATGCAGACCAAGCCGGCGATTACGAAGAGCGCAATGAAATGGAATTGCGTCGTGAGTTACTGTTTGCGGCAATGTCGGCTTTAAATGATCGAGAACGCGATATTTTGACCAAGCGTCGGCTGTCTGAACCTGTGTCCACACTAGAAGACCTAAGTGCGGAATATAGCGTTTCGCGCGAACGGATCCGCCAAATTGAAGTGCGCGCATTTGAAAAACTACAATTGCGCATGCGGGAATTGGCGGTTGAACGTGGCATGCTGAACGCCGCTTAATCCATCTTGGAAAAATTGATCGCTCAGGATACCCTTTCGAAAAAATCGAAAGGGTATTTTTATGACTAAACCGTTACGCTGGGGTATTCTGGGTGCTGCAAAATTTGCACGCGAGCATATGGCACCTGCAATGATGTTGGCCAAAAATACGGAATTGGCGGCCCTTGCAACATCTTCTGCGGATAAGGCTGCCGCATTTACGTCGCTTCACCCATCGTTGCAGATACACAGTGATTATGATGCTTTGCTGAACGATCCGGCGATTGGTGCCGTTTACATTCCTTTGCCTAACCACCTGCATGTTGAATGGGTTAAACGTGCAGTTGAAGCAGGAAAACATGTTTTATGTGAAAAACCAATTGCGATGCAGGCGGGCGAAATTGACGAACTGATCACTTTGCGCGACCGCGCTGGAGTCTTGGTGGCCGAGGCGTATATGATTGTTCACCACCCCCAATGGCATTATGCGAAAGAGTTGGTTGATGCGGGGGAAATCGGGACCGTCCAGCAAATTGATACAGTGTTTTCCTATAACAATGCTGCAGACACGGGGAATATCCGCAACCGCGCTGAAACAGGGGGCGGGGGACTGCGTGACATCGGGGTCTATACCCTTGGGTGCGCGCGGTATGTGATGGGGGCCGAGTTTGATGCGTTTCACCACGTTGATCTACGGTTAGAAAACGATGTGGATGTTTGGGCGAGTGTTACAGGACGCATCGCAGATGTGCGCTATCAAGGCGTCACATCCATGCGGATGGCATTGCGACAATCTGTTAATATTCAAGGCGATCAGGGTGTTATCACATTGACGGCCCCGTTTAATCCAGGCGTCTATTCCCAAGCTGAAGTTCATGTGTCCAAGGGTGATATGACCGTGAAAACCAAACGCTTTCCAACGGCCAATCACTATGTGCATCAGTTGGAAAATTTCCAAAATTCGGTAACACAAGGTACTGCGTATCCATGTCCGCTTGAATTTTCGCGCGGAACGCAATCAGCGTTGGACAGAATTTTTGAAATGGCCAAATAAGGGCGTGGGCCCTTATTTGTTATTTTTGTCGATGAACTTAAGAACAAGCGGGCGGATGTTGTTCCGCCAGCTTTTCCCAGCAAAAATACCATAATGTCCGGCACCCGGCTCTAGGTAGTGGGATTTTTTGTTTTTGGCCAAGCCCGTGCACAAATCCAATGCTGCCACGCATTGTCCGGGTGCCGAGATATCATCCTCTTCCCCTTCCACAGTCATCACAGCGACGGTGGTGATTTTTGAAATATCGACTTTGTGACCGTCCACGGTAAATTTGTTCAAGGCAATTTCGCGATTTTTGAAAACGCGATTCACAGTTGATAGATAAAATTCGGCCGTCATATCCATCACAGCCAAATATTCATCATAAAATTCGTTATGTTTGTCGTGATCACTTGCCTCACCACGTGCAACGCGCATGATCTGTTCGTTAAACGCTTTGGAATGGGTTTCAGCGTTCATCGACATGAAAGATGTCAGCTGCAACAGACCGGGATAAACCGACCGCCCAACACCAGCGTATTTAAATCCAACGCGTTGGATCATGGTTTGTTCCAACTGGCCCATCGTCACCCGATGCCCAAAATCCGTGACATCTGTGGGTGCCGCATCTGGATCAATTGGCCCACCGATGAGTGTTAGGCTGCGCGGTTGCGCCTCTGGATGCAGTTCCGCTAAATATGCTGTGGCGGCCAATGTCAGCGGCGCGGGTTGGCAGACGGCGATCACATGCGTATCAGGACCGAGTTCCATCATGAAATCCATTAGGTATCGGGTATAATCCTCAACGTCGAATTTGCCTGCGGAAACGGGTATATCGCGTGCATTGTGCCAATCTGTTACGTAGACTTCGCAATCTGGAATCAGGCTTTTGACGGTTTTGCGCAGCAAGGTTGCATAGTGCCCCGACATCGGGGCGACCAACATAACCTTACGCGGGGCAGTTTCACGCTCGGCAACCTCAAAATGTATCAAATCTCCGAATGGGCGTTTGATAATCGTTTTGACGTTCACAACGTGATCGCGCCCATCCTGACAGGTGAAGGAATCTAATCCCCAGTCTGGTTTGACAACCATGCGTTCAAAGGAACGTTCAGTCACTTCGCCCCATGCTGCCACCCATTGCACGAACGGGTTTGGAACCATTGCGAATGCGGGATATGAGGCGAAACTTTTCGCGGTTGCCCCCATCCATTGATTTGTATTTCGCATCGTTTCCATGATGTCATAGCTTGCCATATGGCGCATGGGATCGTCCTCGTTCCTGCCTCTTTACGTCGCACATATTGAACGAGTCTTGGACAACGCGATCAAAATTGTTATGCTGCACAGCAGAAAGAATAAGTGGAAATTTTTGAAATGACAACCGAAGATAACGAAAGTGCTGTTATCGCAGAGTTATTAAAGCAGAATATTGAAACACTTGAAGAGCTTAACCAGCGCTTTGTTTCTGTGCTGCAGAATAAAAAACAAATCAATCCTTCTTTGAACGGCCCTGGCCAAGATTTAATGGTCAAAGCATCACATGCCTATTGGTCAAATTTCATGGAAAACCCAGCGAATCTGATGGAAAAGCAGATTTCGTATTGGGGTAAAACGCTGGAATATTTTGTCGAGGCACAACATGCGTTTACTCAGGGACAGTTTCAAATCCCAAAAGCAGATGGAAAACCAGATCGTCGATTTACGCATGAAATGTGGTCCTCAAACCCCTATTTCAATTTTGTAAAAGAACATTATTTGCGCACCGCTGACCTGATCAATTCGGCGATCTCTGAATTGGATGGGATGGAGCCAAAGGAAAAGCGTCGCCTGGAATTTTTCACACGTCAAATCGTCGATATGATGTCGCCGACAAATTTCTTGGCAACAAATCCAGATGCGCTTGAACGTGCGATGGAAACCCAAGGGCAATCATTGATCGACGGCATGCAAAATTTAATCGCCGATCTTGAGGCGAATGAAGGTGAACTGGTTGTTCGCTTGGCTGATGAATCCGCGTTCGAAGTTGGCGGCAACATTGCAACCGCAAAGGGTAGTGTGGTTTTTCGCAACGAAATGTTGGAGTTAATCCAATATGCTCCCACGACAGAAACGGTACATGAAACCCCGATCATTATGTTCCCGCCTTGGATCAATAAATATTATATTCTTGATTTAAAGGAACAGAACAGCTTGATCCGTTGGGTCGTTGATCAGGGGTATACATTATTCGTGGTGTCATGGGTGAACCCCGACGCCAGCTATGCTGACATTGGCATGGAAGATTATATTGAACATGGCTACCTAAAGTCGATTGAAGTCGTGAAAGAGATCACGGATCAACCCCAAGTCAATGCCATTGGATATTGTATTGCGGGGACAACCCTGGCGCTGACGCTATCACTGTTGAAGCACCGCAAAGACGACAGCGTGAAGTCAGCAACCTTTTTCACAGCGCTTACGGACTTTTCTGAACAGCGTGAATTTACCCCATTTTTGCAGAACGATTTTATTGATGCGATCGAAGATGAAATCAATGACAAAGGCATATTGGAAAGCTTTATCATGGCGCGCACTTTTAGTTTCTTGCGTGCCAATGATCTGGTTTATGGTCCCGCCGTCAAAAGTTACATGATGGGCGAAGCCCCCCCTGCATTTGATTTGCTATATTGGAATGGCGATGGGTCGAGTTTGCCTGGAAAGATGGCCATCCAATATTTGCGTGGACTGTGTCAGGACAATAAATTTGCTACTGGTGAATTTGAACTCTTAGGGCATACGTTGAAACTCTCGGACGTCGATGTACCCTTGTGCTCAGTCGCCTGTGAAACGGATCACATTGCCGCGTGGCCAGATTGCTACCGCGGGGTGCAAAACATGGGCAGCAGCGATAAGACATTCATTTTGTCCGAGTCTGGCCATATTGCAGGCATTGTGAATCCACCCAGTAAGAAAAAGTATGGTCACTACACTTTGGACGATTTGGGATTGGATGCAGATGACTGGAAAGAGGGTGCATCTTTTAACGAAGGCAGTTGGTGGCCACGTTGGAATGATTGGATCTCACCGCGGTCTGGCGACCAAGTCCCCGCTCGCATCCCCGGAAGCGGATCGTTCAAAGTGATTTGTGATGCACCAGGTACCTATGTTTTACGCAGATCGCATGTGTAATGTGAATTTTTTGTAAAATATGCTGCAGCGCAGAAAAAAAGCTTGCAATGCTGCGTTGCAGCATATATATCTTGGTCAAACGTAAGGCGGTCTTGCGTAAAGTGAAAGGAATTTCCGATGACCAAAGTAGAAGATATGACAAAAGCATTTAAAGATATGATGGGTTCATTCCCAGTGGACATGAGCGCATTTGACGACGCATTCAAAAACACAGCGTCAATGAACGAAAAGCTCGCAAACGTTGCAGTTGAAGCAGCAGAAAAATCTGCTGAAATTTCATCAAAGTGGACAAAAGACACATTGGCGAAAATCGCAGACGTTTCAAAAGCAAAAGCGGACCCAGCAGATTACGCCAAAGCGGCAGCTGATTTCGCAACAGCACAAGCAGAAGTCGCAGCAGAAAACATGGCAGCATTTGCAGAAGTTGCAAAGAAAGTTCAAATGGACACAGTTGAATTGCTAATGTCGACTGGCAAAAACATGTCAGAAGAAGCGACAGCAGCAGTTAAAAAAGCAACTGCTGACGTAACTGCGGCAACACGCAAGGCGACAGCAGCAGCGAAATAATTCGCTACCATATACGATTATTGAAAGGGTGCGCATGATCGCACCCTTTCTTTTTTTGCTGCAATCGCTAATCTATGCTGCAACGCTGCATTTTTAGGGAGAATCGTTGTGGCAAACGCAAAAGAAAAACTGCTGATAAAACGGTATGCGAGCCGCCGTCTCTATAATACGGAAACCAGCGATTACGTCACGCTTGAGGATATTTCGGGGTTCATTCGCGATGGCCGCGATGTGCAAATCATGGATTTGAAATCTGGTGATGATCTTACGCGTCAGTATTTGTTGCAAATCATCGCAGAACATGAAAGCCGCGGTGAAAATGTCCTACCCGTTGATGTTTTGACCGATCTTGTCAGAAGCTATACCAATCAGGCTGCATCTGTTGTTCCGCAATTCCTGTCGATGTCATTTGAAATGCTGCGCGATGGACAGAACAAGATGATGGAAAATATGGGGATGAATTCTATGAATTCGATGCCTAGTTTCGAAGCGATGAAGGCCCAACAAGAGGCATTTATGAAAGCCTTTGGATGGCCATCTGCAGATCAAACATCATCTGAACCTGCAAAAGACGCAGGCGGCATTGACGATCTGGATGCGATAAAGGCGCAGCTTAGCGCACTTCAAGATCAACTCTCAAAAATGAGCAAATAGGGGCCAGCTTATTTCTGCGTCTTTTGATCAGACCTCTCATTACCTTGGTGGATGTCAGTGCGGAAACATCCGCTATGCTATTTCGGCGGATCCGATTGTAGCCTATTGTTGTCACTGCACAGATTGTCAGGCCCAAAGCAGTAGTGCATTTGGCATATCTGTTTGGTTTCCCACGTCGCAATTTAAGATCATGCAAGGCAAGCCGGCCCAGTACACGTTTACGCTTGATAGTGGCGACGAAAAGCTTTGCGCTTTCTGTCCCGATTGCGGTTCAAGCATCTATAACACGGGTACCGATGAGAGTGATATTTTAAGTATCAAAGGTGGTTCGCTGGAAATGATACATCGCATTAATCCTGTTAGACATATATGGACAGACAGTGCGCTTGAGTGGATCAAACAGGGAAATTTGCAGGGGTTCATTTACACACATAAACCCGTCAGTTTTGATGATATGATTGTGAAATTTGTACCACCAGTGTTGGATTAAACTCCGAAACGATCACGCAACCCATACCATGTCATAGCCATTACCAATAGGGGAGAACGTAGCAATGTGCCCCCAGGAAAGCGCTGACTTGGTACAGATGCCATGGCGTCAAAGCCCGTGCTGTCACCATGAATCGCTTGCGCAATCAACTGACCCGCATGCGTGGCTGTTCCAACGCCATGGCCTGAATACCCTGTCGCTGCCCAACTGTTTTTCGAGGGTCGCGCGAAATAGGGCATCCGCCGAATGGTGATCCCCAATGTTCCCCCCCACGCGTAATCGATTTTGACATCGCGTAACTGTGGGAAAATTTCCAACATTGGTTTGCGCACAGTGGCTGCGATATCCTTGGGAAATTGATACCCATAATTTTCACCACCCCCAAACAGCAATCTGTTGTCTGGTGATTTGCGGAAATAATTGACAACAAATTTACTGTCGGCGACGGCAATGTTGTCGTTTGGGATCACGTCCAGATCATTGTCGAGTGGTTCGGTTGTAACGATGAAATTGTTGATGGGCATGATCCGCGCAGCAAGATCGGGTTCCAAATCACCCAAATATCCATTGCAGGCATAAACAACTTGATCGCAGGACACTGACCCATGTTCCGTTATCACTTGAATTTTGTGTGGCTCGTGTTTGATCTGCGTGACCAGGGATTGTTCAAAAAATTGAACACCCAAATGCTGCGCAGCATTGGCCAATCCCAAAACGTATTTCAGCGGGTGCAGATGCGCAGAATTCCAATCAATGAAACCACCGTGATAGGCCTCTGAAACACATAGCCTGCGCCCCTCAGCCACACTCAGCGATTGGACATGTGCCGCATGGTAGGTTTGACGCAAGAAATCAGCATACTGACGCATCTGATCCCCAAGTCTTGGGGTGTGACCCAGATTTGCAACACCTGGCGTTAGGTCGCAATCAATGTCAAACTTGTTAATGAGTGATTTAACCAAGGCTTGTGCGTCTAGCGCCATTTTCCACAACACACGTGCAGCATCATCACCCATCAAATCAATCAGTTCATCCTGATTCATCCGTTGGCCTATGCCCAACTGACCACCATTGCGTCCAGACGCACCAAAACCGATGCGCTGTGCCTCAAGTATTGTTACGGAATATCCCAACTCGGCCAGATGCAACGCGGTTGAAATACCCGTGAATCCTGCACCAATTACACAAACATCCGCCCTTTCTGACCCCATCAGCGCTGGGCAGGGTGCCAGAGGCTTTGCCGTGGCGGCATACCAGCTATTGGGGTATTCGCCACGTCGATCATTTGCATACAGCAGGTTCATACGTTCAACAGCAGGTGTTCGCGTTCCCATGGGCTGATCACTTGCAGAAATTCTTCGTATTCCGTGCGTTTTACGATGGAATAAACACGTGCAAATTCGGGTCCTAACATTTCGTGAAGCTCCTCAGATGCTTCGAATAAATCCAGCGCCTCACCCATGACACGCGGGATGTCCTCATCCCCTTCATAGGCATCACCTTTGAACTGTTTGGTCGGGCGAATTTCGTTGACCATGCCCAAATACCCGCACGCCAGCGATGCCGCGATCCCCAAGTAGGGATTGCAATCCATACCCGCCAAACGATTTTCCACGCGCCGTCCTTTGGCATCAGACAATGGAATGCGAATACCCGTCGTGCGATTGTCGCGCGCCCATTCCAAATTGATGGGGGCTGCATGATCTTTCACATAACGCCGATATGAATTCACATAGGGCGCTAAGACCGCAATGGCCGCGGGCAAGTATTTCTGCAGGCCGCCGATGAAATAGAAAAACAGATCTGTTTCGCCACCTTGCGGACCAGCAAAAATATTCTGCCCAGTTTCCGTATCGATGATCGAATGGTGGATATGCATTGCGCTGCCAGGCTCATCCTCGATCGGTTTTGCCATAAAGGTTGCAAAACAATCGTGACGCAGTGCGGCCTCTCGGATTAATCGTTTGAAATAAAATACCTCGTCCGCAAGGCGAACGGGATCACCGTGGCGTAGGTTGATCTCCAATTTGCCTGCACCGCCTTCTTGGGTGATGCCATCAATTTCAAATCCCTGCGCTTCTGCGAAATCATAAATGTCGTCGA
>JAAEZW010000360.1 GCA_018222665.1 Paracoccaceae bacterium | reverse complement strand
ATCCAATCAGAAAATAGCGAAGAGACAGGTCTTTATGCTGTACCTATGCAATATATCAGTGATCCTTTAGCTCTTCCCTAAGAGCGAGGCTAAGAACCGCCGAGCATTTACGATATGCTTGCCTTCGATGGGCGTGATCCTTATGTAGATCCAAGATATTCAGGGACTAATATGCAATTGCAACACCAACCAGACAGCGGATATTCGATATCAAGTGGTCGAAGATTGTTGCGCGATGCGCTTTCGCAACGTTGGAAATTGCTTTGTCTGTCCATCTTGTTTTTGATTGGTGTTTCTGTTTTCACAGCTGGCCTAGCTGCATCCACTCGGCTGATTGTTAATGACGTTTTTGTTGCAGAAAACACCGATGCAGCAGTACGGGTTGCATTGATCGTCATTGGTGTTTCGTTTGGGAAAAGTTTGTTCCAGTATGCAAATACAGTTGCACAGGTTTTGTTGATGCGATCCGTTTCAGTCGAAATGCAAAAGCTTATAATTGCGAGGATGCTTCATCGTGATGTCGCATATTTTGTAAGTGGTCACGCATCATACTTGATGGCGAAAATGCGGCTTTATGGCGGGGCCGCAGGGACGGCGTTTGTAACCATGACGAACAGGTTATTGACAGAAACTTTAACCATGATCGCACTATTTGGTGTAATGTTGTATCAAGATGCCTGGATGACGCTGTTTTGTATGCTTATATTACCACTAATTCTTGGGTTTGTTTCATTTCTGTCAAGCAAAATCCGCGCGGTTGCCTCTGAGGAAGCAACGTTATCTGGCGAATATTTTTCAATTGGATCTGAGGTATTTGCGGGCATTAAAACCGTCAAAAGCTATGGTTTGGAACAAAAGTCTATCGGCCGATTTAATGCCTCGGTTGATCGTCTTGAAAACCGTATCTTTTCAATAGCGCGAATAAGTGCCGCAACTAAGCCCATCATGGAATTTGTGGGTGGCCTGGTGATTGGGGCATTTGTGGTTTATGCCGCATGGCAAACAATTACGTACGGAAAAACACCTGGGGAGTTCACGGCGTTTATCACCGCGTTTTTAATGGCCTATAAACCTGCAGAAAAGGTGTCCAACTACTGGGTCGAATTACAGCGGTCTTTGGTGCAGACTGGCAATATGTATGAAATTTTGGATGCACCTGCAGCATTGTTCACGGATGGCACGATTTCCAAGTCAGATATAGGAACGGGTTTGTCACTAGAAAATGTAGGCTTTTCCTATGGTGATGGGAAACCTGCGCTTTCGAATTTGTCCTTCGATATTGCAGCCGGCGAAATTTTTGGTGTTGTTGGGCGCTCAGGCGCTGGTAAATCAACCTTAATCGATTTGGTAATGCGCTTTTACGATCCAACGGAGGGGAGAATTGCATTTGGTGGGCACAACCTGAGAGATATTAAGCGTGCTGATTTAAAGGATGCAATTGCACTAATTTCTCAGGATGTGTTTCTGTTTGACGGCACAATCCGCGACAACATCCGCGATGGTCATCCCGGGGCAAGCGATGCTGAAATTTCCCAAGCTGCGGAACGCGCTGCTCTTGATGTTGCATTGCGTGATCTGCCCAATGGTTTGGACACAATTGTGGGTGCCAATGGCGCAAACTTATCTGGTGGCCAAAAACAGCGCGTTGGAATTGCACGTGCCATTATAAAAGACGCGAAACTGTATGTTTTTGACGAAGCAACAAGCGCACTAGATGTCGAAAACGAGCGACGCATCATGGCAAATTTGGTGAAATACGCAAAAGATGCCACCGTTTTATTCATTACACACCGCCCAGCAACCTTAGAATATGTGGATCGCGTTCTGTTCTTGGATAATGGGAAGATCGCAGGTTTGGGCACCTATGATGCCCTGTTAAAAGACAACTCTGCCTTCAAAACTCTTTTTCTGGGCTGATTTTCGGATTCATTCATTCAGTTTCCCAAGGAATCAAATAAAACAATGCAGAACAAAGTCATTAGAAAACCTGAAGAGTTTTGGTTGCCAGCAGGCGGTAGGGTATTGCCCTCTGTAGGTTGATTGAAATAATCGATTATTCGAAAGGCTTACGAAATGTAAAAAACAAACGATTGCGAAAAAGTTTATGTTGCTTTTGGCAGCAATGACAACGAAATCAGTCACCGGATTCGGTTTGATGTTATATCGCCTTGGGACGTTTTTGCATTTCATCGGAAAGAATTTTGGGTTGATAGAGCTTCAGTAGGGTCTTTACCAAAGATAACGAATTAAATAGGCAGTTAACGCTGTGTTTGATAACCAAATCAAAGATGCATTGGTGGCGCGATAGAAGTGGCGCATCCAGTAGACTTGGCTAATCGTGTTCAGGCGCGTCCCTTTAGTAAGATGCGTACAGGGCTTTAGGATATGGTGTGTGTTGGTCTCAATGTCTAATTCGATGCGCACGATGCAACACCTGCAATGTCTCGCGATCCTGTGACTCGCCATAGCTATCCTT
>JAAEZW010000359.1 GCA_018222665.1 Paracoccaceae bacterium | reverse complement strand
ATCGTCGCCTATATGGTTTTCCAGCGCCTTGATCGTTCAAGCTTTGCGATGGGGCTATTAGGTGGTTTAGTCGCAGCGATCATCGTTTGGACACTTGGCGGGTACGTCAGTGACGTAATTAGCGGTTTCCTCGCGCTTGAACAAATTCCATCACGCGACATGGGTGGGTTCATGTTGAACATCATCCTTGGCACGGTCTGTGTATCGCTGTCCTTGCCCATCGGGATTTTGTTGGCACTGGGACGTCAGTCGAAAATGCCGATCATCAAAATCATTTGTGTTGTGTTCATCGAATTTATTCGTGGCGTTCCGCTGATCACACTTTTGTTCGTGGCAAATGTTGTGTTGGCCTATTTCCTACCACCTGGGACAACCTTTGACCTGATCCTGCGCGTGATCATCATGATCACCATGTTCTCATCGGCCTATATTGCCGAGGTGATCCGTGGCGGGCTTGCTGCACTACCGCGTGGTCAGTATGAGGCGGGCGATAGCTTGGGGCTTGATTACGCGCAATCCATGCGTTTGATCATTCTGCCACAAGCGTTGAAGATTTCGATCCCAGGTATCGTAAACGTTGCGGTGGGTCTGTTCAAAGACACCACTCTGGTTTCTGTGATTTCAATGTTCGATCTGGTGGGGATGATCCGCGGACCGATCTTGGCATCAACGGAATGGAACGGCGTTTATTGGGAACTGTTTGGCTTTGCCTCACTTCTGTTCTTCATCATCTGCTACGGCATTTCACAATACTCACAATGGCTCGAGCGTCAGCTCGAGACCGATCATCGATAATTAGGAGGTCTTGATTATGGCCCAGGCACAAATGACCGTCTCAGACGAGGTCGCAATTCACATCCAAGATATGAACAAATGGTACGGATCGTTCCATGTTCTTCGGGATATCAACTTAACCGTTCATCGTGGCGAACGCATTGTTATTGCGGGTCCATCTGGTTCGGGTAAATCAACATTGATCCGCTGCATCAACCGTTTGGAAGAGCACCAGCGCGGTCAAATCATTGTTGATGGAACCGAATTGTCATCGGATTTGAAAAACATCGACAAAATCCGTTCAGAGGTTGGGATGGTGTTCCAACACTTTAACCTATTCCCACATTTGACGATTTTGGAAAACTGCACGCTGGCTCCGATTTGGGTGCGTAAAACGCCCAAGAAAGAAGCAGAAGAAACAGCGATGCACTTCCTTGAAAAGGTTAAAATCCCTGAACAGGCGCTTAAGTATCCAGGCCAACTGTCTGGTGGTCAACAGCAGCGTGTGGCGATAGCGCGTTCCTTGTGTATGCGGCCGCGCATTATGTTGTTCGATGAACCAACTTCAGCGCTCGACCCAGAAATGATCAAAGAGGTGTTGGACACCATGATCGAATTGGCAGAAGAGGGAATGACCATGTTGTGTGTGACGCACGAAATGGGATTCGCGCGCCAGGTTGCGAACCGCGTCATCTTTATGGACGAAGGTCAAATTGTTGAACAAAACGAGCCAGAAGAGTTCTTTAACAACCCAAAATCTGAGCGTACCAAATTATTTTTGTCCCAGATTTTGGGACATTAATGTTGGATGAAACTCTGGTTCTAAGTGTTAAATAGACAACGGGTTAAGTTGAATGAACTAACCATAGATTTGTTAAAATAAATCACGAGGCTGACACATGTCATCAGATTTGAACTTGGATATTTATGTGATTAGCCTACCTGATGCACATGATAGACGTGAGAGAGTGCAGCGCGAGTTTTCCAGCCTCGGGTTGCATTTTCAGTTTTTTAATGGAGTGGACGCGAACTCATTAAGAGAGCAGTTACTTTCAAATGCTGATGTTGAGTTATGGGAGCGCAATATGGGCGCCAAGTTAACAATGGGGCATCTTGGCTGCTATATGGCCCACGTCGATCTATGGAAAAAAGTGAGTTCTTTGAATAAACCAGTACTAATTTGTGAGGACGATGTGGTTTTTTCTAAAAACTTTTTAGAAGCTTTAGAAAAGGCACTTCATCTTCAGGATGCTTGGGACATTTGTCGATTATCAAAAATAAGGGCTATCGGTCCGATAACGGTACAGAGATTAGAAAATTTTGAATTAAACTACTACTGGGGTCCGTTCACAGGTAACGCTTGCTATCTTATACATCCACTGGTCGCCAAGAAACTTTCAAATTCCTTTTTGCCAATAACAAGAGCGCATGATCACGAGTTAAACAGGTTTTTTGTACACGGTATTAGACTTACTGGATTGGAGCCCTTCTCCGCTAGCCCTGTTGACCATGGATTGAGTTACATCACAGGGGACCATAATGATAATGTGCATAAATTGCATAAATTAAAGAGGGCACCGCATTATTTTCTTAAGCTCAGTAATTATGTGCGTCGTTTTATATGGTTATGGAAGAATGGTATCATTACAATACGTTCCAGGTAAAACGTCTATGTCGTGCGGGCAGTAAATTAATTTTTTTGGATTGAGTGTGGGTCAAAGATACTTTTG
>JAAEZW010000358.1 GCA_018222665.1 Paracoccaceae bacterium | reverse complement strand
GCAACAGGTCCGCACCACCCAATGAATATCCCGCCATGACCTGCGCGATTTGCATCACCTGTTCCTGATATACAATGATCCCTTGGGTTTCTTCCAAAATGTGATCAATCAAGGGGTGGACAGACTCACGCTCTTTCTTGCCGTTCTTTACGTCGCAATAGGTTGGAATATTTTCCATAGGACCAGGTCGGTACAACGCCACCAGCGCAACAATATCTTCGATACAGGTGGGCTTCATACGCTTTAGCGCATCCATCATGCCCGAACTTTCTACCTGAAACACCGCAACGGTTTTTGCGGCTGAATACAGATCATAGGTGGGTTCATCATCTAATGGGATCGCGTTGATTTGGTTTTCTGCACCCTCAGCAGGTTTATAAAGTTCACGACCATCTTCCGCGATGTGCAGCTGACGGCCCGACTTCAGAATCAAATCAACGGCGTTTTGAATGACAGTTAGGGTTTTCAATCCAAGAAAGTCGAATTTAACCAAACCCGCTTGTTCCACCCATTTCATATTGAATTGGGTGGCTTGCATGTCAGATCGCGGATCTTGGTAAAGCGGAACCAGCGCATCAAGCGGTCTGTCACCGATCACAACACCCGCCGCGTGGGTCGATGCATTTCGCAGCAACCCTTCGACCTGCTGACCATAGGTCAAAAGACGATCAACAACCTCTTCTGCTTTTGCTTCTTCTTTCAGCCTCGGCTCATCCTGCAAGGCTTTTTCAATACTAACGGGTTTAACGCCCTCAACAGGGATCATTTTTGACAGGCGGTCAACTTGGCCATAGGGCATTTGCAAAACGCGCCCAATATCTCGCACCGCTGCCTTGGATAAAAGCGCACCAAATGTGATAATTTGGGCGACTTTATCGCGGCCATATTTTTCCTGAACGTATTGGATCACCTCTTCTCGCCGGTCCATACAAAAGTCGATGTCGAAGTCCGGCATCGAAACCCGTTCAGGGTTTAGGAACCGTTCGAACAAAAGCGAATAGCGCAAGGGATCCAAATCCGTGATCGTCAATGCATAGGCCACCAACGACCCCGCACCCGAACCACGGCCCGGGCCCACGGGAATGTCATGATCCTTTGCCCATTTGATAAAATCTGCAACAATTAGGAAATATCCAGGGAACCCCATTCCTTCGATGATATCCAGTTCGAATTCCAGGCGTTTTTCGTATTCCTCAACACTGGTTGCACGGGGGATAACGGCCAATCGATTTTCCAATCCCGCCTTAGCCTGACGACGTAATTCTTGCACCTCATCCTCGGCAAATTTTGGCAGAATTGGATCACGACGGTACGCCATAAACGCACAGCGTTGGGCAATTTCAACTGTATTTTCCAACGCCTCGGGCAAATCCGCGAACAGCGTTGCCATTTCTTGGGACGATTTAAAGTAGTGCTGCGCTGTTAGGCGACGACGTGGTGTTTGTTGATCGACATAAGCCCCTTCTGCAATACAAATCAGCGCGTCATGCGCTTCGTACATCTTTGAATTTGGAAAATAGACATCATTGGTTGCCACCAATGGAATATCCATTTCATAGGCCAGTTCGATAAATCCACGCTCGGTCGCATGCTCGGCTTCGGGCAGCCCATTTTCACCCGGGTGGCGCTGAAGCTCAACGTATAAGCGATCTTGGAAAATATCCAAGAATTGCTGCAACTTTGCCTTGGCCGCTGTGCCGGCGCCACGTTGCAGAATTTCACCAACAGGTCCCAACGCCCCACCCGTCAGGCAAATGACATCTTCTGAATGCTTTGTCAGTTGTTCAAAGGTGATTTGTGGTAACGCACCACCTTTATCGACATAAAGACAACTGTTCAGCTTCATCAGGTTTTCATAGCCAACTTCGCTTTGTGCCAACAACACAATTGGGGCCAACGGTGCTGGTTTATCTGGTGCGGGGGGATCTTCGAATGCAAGGTCGAATTGACATCCGATAATGGGCTGTACACCCGTATCCGCCGCGTCGATCGAAAACTCAAGCGCTGCGAACAAATTGTTCGTGTCTGTCACCGCAACCGCAGGCATGTCCATATCGGCGCACACCCCCGCCAGTTTTTTTAGACGCATTGCGCCCTCAAGAAGCGAATATTCCGTGTGAACGCGTAAATGAATGAAACGGGACATGCTGAACAAAGTTGCCTTACGATAAATTAAACCAGTCGTTACAAGGTTATAGTGATCCAATAACATCTGCGCCAATAGAAAATTGTTGCCAAAAACTATCCCTCAGGCTTAGAATATCGGCAACGGCTCCCTACTTTCTACGCCGCATCGAAGGTGGGATTATAATGAGCATTCGGTACCGCGGTGCAAAAGTTTCATGAAATTATCGTTTCTTCTGAATGGAGAGCCCCAAGTCATTGAGGATGTGGAACCTACGGCATCCGTCTTGGATTGGTTGCGCCTTAGAAAACGCCTGACCGGAACGAAAGAGGGATGCAACGAAGGCGATTGTGGCGCCTGCACGGTGATCTTGATTGACGATAACGGTGCGC
>JAAEZW010000357.1 GCA_018222665.1 Paracoccaceae bacterium | reverse complement strand
GTTGCGTCAGGAATGTGATCGATATGGCATTGTATTGATCTTTGACGAGATTGTCACGGGTTTCAGATTTGCGTATGGCGGGGCACAGGAATACTATAGTGTGACCCCCGATGTCACAACACTGGGCAAGGTAATCGGCGGTGGTTTCCCATTGGCCGCGATTGTGGGGCGTCGGGATATCATGGCGCATTTTGACAAATCTGATGTTGGTGCGGACAAATGGTTGATGCAGCTTGGAACGCTATCGGGTAACCCCATTGCCGCCGTCGCGGGTTTGAAAAGTTTGGAAATCCTAAACCGTGAAGGTGCCTATGATCACCTATTGGGATTGGGCGATCGTGTTAGTCAGATGATCAGGGATGCATTGGGCAAAACGGGTGTGCCGTTTCATATTGTCGGGCATCCAACCTTATTCGAGGTTGTGTTCCACGACATTCAGCCACTGGATTATCGCATGGTTCAAAACGGGGATGCACAGGCGGCCAAAGCATGGAATGACACATTGCGCGCCAATGGCATTTTCAAGTCACCCGGCAAAACCTATCCAAGTTTGATCCTAAGTGAAGAGGATTTGGCCATCACCCAAGCCGCGATTGACAAAGCGGCACAGGCGGTTGCCGACATAAAAAGCTAAATCCGAAAAAAAATGGGTCAGAAACAGTGATCCAATGCGGCAATAGCGTCGTATATATTCATGTTATTCGTTTGTAATAACTCCCTACATGCCACTAAGGGCCGGCGCTTGCGTCGGTCCCTTTTTTGAAATCTCATTTGACTTAGCGCCCCTTTAATTTAGCCTCGCCTGAAACTGGAGGCTGCTAAATGAAGTGTGTCGTTATCGGGGCTGGCATAAACGGATTATCATCTGCAATTTGGCTCCAACGTTTTGGCCATGATGTGACATTGGTTGATCGCGCGGAACCCGGGGCGGGCACATCCTATGGGAACGCAGGCATTTTGGCGGCAGGTGCGGTTTTGCCCGTAACGGTGCCGGGGTTGATTGCGAAAATCCCCAAAATGGTTCTGTCAAAACACTCCCCCCTGTTTTTGCGGTGGCGGTATCTGCCGCGGTTGTTGCCGTTTTTGATGAAATATCTGTCCTTTGGCACAAAAAAGCATGTAAGTCGTTTTGCTCAGGAAATGAGCTATCTGCTGGGCGACAGCTATGATCAGCATATGGCATTGGCCCAAGGCACGGTGGCCGCGCGCTTTATCCATCCTGATGATTATTGCCACGGATATGACAGTCAGGCGGAATTGGACGCGGATATGCCTGCCATCGCATTTCGCCGCGCGCTTGGGTATCAGGTTGACATCGAAACAGGCGAAGAATTTGCCAAAACGGACCCATTTCATCAGGGGAATTTTTCCCATGTGGTAAGGCACAAAAACCATGGACGTATAAGTGATCCGTTGGCCTATTCAAAAGCCTTGTTCGCCCATTTCCTTGACCAAGGTGGCGCGTTTCACAAGGCCTGTGTTAGCGATGTTGTGATTGCTAATGGTGAAATAGAATGTGTGCAGTCGGATCAGGGGCCCATCACAGCTGATCAATATGTGTTCACCCTTGGTCCTTGGGTGCAGGGCATTTCAAAACAATTGGGGCTGTCGATCCCATTGGAAAGCGAAGGGGGCTATCACGTGGAACTGATCAATCCATCGCATATGCCCAAACTGCCCGTGATGATTTCAGCAGGCAAATTTGTGATAACCCCGATGGAAGGGCGCATTCGTTTGGCGGGATTGTTGGAATTTGCGGGATTGGATGCCCCTGATAATCCCAAGGCTGTCGAGTATTTAACACGACATATCTCAAAATATCTGCCCCATGTCCGCTATGATGACATGAAGGTGTGGCACGGATTTCGCCCGACAACGGCCAATTCCTATCCCGTGATTGGACGGCCTGCGCATCTGTCAAATGCGTATGTTGGGTTTGGGCATCAGCACATCGGATTAACCGCGGGCCCCAAAACGGGCCGCATTTTGGCCGAGATGATTTCAAATCGTCCTGTGAACAAAGACCTGTCGGTTTTTGATCCTAATCAATATCGCAACATGAGCGTAGATGTAACATGAAGCACATTCAGCAAAATATTGATTTAGCGTCTTTTATGCGTGATCCTTATCCAACCCTTGCGATCCTGCGGCGGGACGCACCCATCGCCTATATCCCCGAACTCAACGCGATTTTGATGAGCAAGCGGGACGACATTTTCATCTGTGAAAAAAACATTGGGGTCTTTTCCTCGGATCAACCTGATGGATTGATGACGCAACTGATGGGGCAAAATATGATGCGCAAAGATGGCGCGGATCATCAGCGTGAACGCCACGCGATTTTCCCCACGGTTTCCCCAAAAACTGTCCGTGATGTGTGGAAGGACGAGTTTATACGCCAAACCCATGACATTTTGGACCGCATCGCAGGGCAAGGCGACATTGATGTGGTCAATGATTTTGCCATGCCCGTTTCGGCAGAGGCGTTGAAATCGGTGACAGGTCTAACCAATATGGATT
>JAAEZW010000356.1 GCA_018222665.1 Paracoccaceae bacterium | reverse complement strand
ACGCCAAGATGCACGGCGTGCGCATCTGCAATCCTATGTGGATCGTTTCAGATACAAGGCGGACAAGGCAAAACAGGCCCAATCGCGCCTTAAGATGATTGCAAAACTGGAACCCATCACGCGCCCGCAAGAGGCCGCTTTGCGCCGCTTTTCCTTCCCCGAACCAGAAGAGCTGTCGCCGCCCATTGTACGCGTTGAAAATGGGATTGTGGGATATGAGGATACTGCAATCCTGTCCCGCCTTGATTTGCGCATTGATCAGGATGATCGCATCGCCCTTTTGGGGCAAAACGGTGAAGGCAAATCAACCCTGTCCAAATTGATCTCGGGCCGCCTGAACCCAATGGCGGGGCGCGTTGTGACATCCAATAAATTGCGCATCGGATATTTTGCGCAGCATCAGGTCGATGAACTTTTTATCGATGAAACGCCGCTGGATCACATTCGCCGCCTGCGCCCCGAAAAAACGCCTGCACAGTTGCGCGCCATTTTGGGGGGATTTGGCATTGGCGCAGAACAGGCCGATACCGAAGTGGGGCGATTATCTGGGGGACAAAAAGCGCGGCTTTCCCTGTTGCTGGCAACGATTGATGCCCCGCATTTGTTGATCTTGGACGAACCGACCAACCACCTTGATATTGAAAGCCGCGAGGCATTGGTTGAGGCATTGACCGCCTATTCAGGGGCCGTGGTCCTGGTCAGCCACGATATGCATTTGCTGTCCCTTGTGGCGGATCGTTTGTGGTTGGTCAAAGGCGGGCGCGTAACCCCCTATGACGATGATTTGGATACCTATCGTAGTCAGTTGTTGTCAGGGGACAAACCCACCCCCAAGGCACCAAGTGATAAGCCGAAGGTCAAAAAGGCCAGCCGTGATGAAATTCTGGCCTTGCGCGCCGAGGTACGCAAATGCGAGGATCGTTTAGAAAAGCTGATGGAAATGCATGAAAAACTGTCTGCAAAACTGGCCGATCCAGAATTGTACAGTGATAAAAACATCGCAGATCTTGAAGTTTGGAACAAAAAATTTGCAGAAGTCGAAGAAGCGATGTCACGTGCAGAAACCCTATGGGTCACGGCACAGGAAAAATTGGATACGGCTGAAAACACGGGTTAGCGATGCCCGCTCAATACGATGAATATTACAGCGCTCAGGACCACGCGCTTGGCCCTGTTACACAGGGTATTTTTCCAACATGAACGTTCGGTAATCCCAAAGCTCATATATTGAACATTGTTAAGACCACGGTTTAAGTGGCGATAAATGAGGACAAAAAATGGACATTGATTTTCTGATCACATCATTCGTGGCGCTATTTGTGATTATTGATCCCATTGGATTAACGCCGCTATTCGTTGCCCTGACCCAAGGGATGTCCGCGAAAGCCCGTCGCAACATCACGATCCGTGCGATTGGCGTGGCGTTTTTCGTGTTGATGTTATTTGCGCTGTTTGGGGAAACTGTTTTGGGATTTGTGGGCATTTCAATGCCTGCCTTCCGTGTTGCAGGGGGCATCTTATTGTTTCTAACGGCCCTTGATATGCTATTTCAACGCCGCACAAAACGGCGCGAGGATCAATCAGAGGAAGAGGCGGATGACCCTTCGGTCTTTCCACTTGCCATCCCCCTGATCGCAGGTCCGGGCTCTATCACGACGATTATTTTGATTGCGGGCGCAACGTCCGGCCCCATTGGTTTGGCCTCGGCTGGGTTGGTGGCCCTTGCAGGATTGATAACGGTGTTTATCTTTTTCTCCATGGCAGATGGATTGGAAAAGCTTTTGGGAAAGACGGGAATTGATGTGGTGACCCGACTGTTGGGCATGTTGTTGGCCGCACTCTCGGTGCAATTCGTGCTGGAAGGATTCTTTGCCTTCCTTCCCGCAAACGGAGGCGCAGTGTGAGGACAGGGGATTGGGAACAACTGGTCTATTACGGCATCCTTTTGGCCGCACTTCTGGGTGGCGTTCTTTTAACGCGTCGGGGCCAGATGGGCAAAACCCTGCGCCAATTTGGCCTTTGGGCCTTGATCTTTGGCGGAATTGTCATGGCCTATGGGATATGGGAGGATATTTCGCGAAACAGCATGGGATCATTCGCACGCGTAAATGAACGCGGCAATGTTGTGTTAGAAAAACAGCGTGATGGTCATTTCCACGCAACGGTCGTCATCAATGGCGCGCCAATTGACACATTGGTGGACACAGGTGCCACATTAACGGTGCTGACACCACAGGATGCCACACGCGCGGGGTTTGACATGGACCGTTTACACTTTTCAGGTCAGGCACGCACCGCAAACGGCATCGTCGCAACCGCCCCCATTCGATTAGATCGCGTGGCCCTTGGCCCGTTTGAAGAACGCAATGTCCGCGCCGCCGTCAATGGGGGCAATTTGGATAAATCCCTACTGGGAATGGAATTTTTAAATCGATTTGGGCGTTTGGAAATCACACGTGATCAATTGATTATTACGAAATAACGCGCCCCAGATATTCAAGAGAGCCAATCTTGTTCAATGGTGCAGTTCCCAAGGC
>JAAEZW010000355.1 GCA_018222665.1 Paracoccaceae bacterium | reverse complement strand
AGACAAGGAAGCACAAGAAGAAATTGAACGCGCCGCCCGCCAAGTTGCTACCGTCACGGCGATGGTGCAAATCCCATGGATTGATATATTGGCTGCATTTAGCACAAACCTCCGAATGATCCGTCGCATTGGAGAAATATACGGTGGGCGCTCTGGTCCCGTTGGCTCATGGCGTCTGCCACGGTCCATCTCGGCACATCTTATGGCCACAGGGGCCTTGGCGGTTTGGGATGATTGGCTCGGTTCTGTTTTTGCCGGCAGTTTGTTGTCGCACCTGTCGCGTCGATTTGGTGAGGGCATGGTGAATGTCGCTCTGACGGCACGTGTTGGCCGAGCGGCTATTGATGTGTATCGCCCTATGCCCTTTAACATGCAAGAACACCCAAAAATCAGCGTCGTATTACGTCGTGCGCTGACGGGTATTTTTGATAAAATGCCGGATTAAATTTCGGATTTTTCTACGGCGCCCTTTAATCCTGCCCAGGCGTTTTCACGCAACGCAAGGCCTAGCACACGATCGGGATTTGTAGGGTGCGGCATGATCACATCAGATAGTTTTTGAAACCCAAACCGCGAATAATAGGGCGCGTCCCCCACCAGCAAAATGCGTTCCCAGCCGATAGTAGAGGCAATTTGGATGCTTTCACGGATAAGCAATCCACCCAACCCTTCACCCTGCCGCGTGGGGTGAACAGCGACAGGACCCAACAATAGGGCATAATCATTCCCAATGCGCACAGGCCAGTGGCGAATGGCGCCTGCCATAATATGATCTGGGTCCCGCGCAATCAATGATAACTCAGGAACTGGATCAACGCTTTCGCGCAGTCGATAAGACGACAATGCCGTTCGACCCGGGGCGAAACACAGATCATAAAGGGCCTCAACCTCCCACCAATCTGCCGCTGTTTCTTGTGTGATGTGGAACACTCACACCCCCTGTGCAAAAATTATGACTAGAATGCTGCCTAACACGGCACTAAGTGGGTAGCAAATAGGAGAATGCAGATGTTTTACGAACCCCGCAACGGCCATGGCCTGCCACACAATCCATTTAACGCAATCGTAACCCCACGCCCCATTGGTTGGATTTCAACACGCAGCGCGGACGGGATTGACAACCTAGCGCCATATTCGTTTTTCAACGCCGTGGCCTATACGCCCCCACAGGTCATGTTCGCATCGACATCGTCAAAACCAGATCAAGATGACACCAAGGATTCTGTGGCCAACATCCGCGACACAGGCGTGTTTTGTGTGAATGTGGTTTCCTATGAACTGCGGGATGCAATGAATAAAACATCTGCTACGCTCTCAAAAGACATGGATGAATTTGACGCCGCTGGGTTGGAAAAGGCAGAAAGCCAAATCATCAATTGCCCGCGTGTTGCAATTGCACCCGCAACGTTTGAATGTCGACTAACGCAAATCGTTCAACTTGAGGGGCAATCAAATCACGCAGTCTTTGGCGAGGTTGTCGGCGTGCATATGAACGATGCATTCATCGAAGATGGCAAATTTGATGTGACCAAATTTATCCCGCTAAGCCGTCTAGGATACCGCGATTATTCGATGGTCGACAAAACCTTTACCCTTGCACGCCCAGACGATTAAGCTTGCATTTTGCGGGTTACGGGTCTAACTGCGAACACATGATAACAACGAATACATCATATTGCTTGCGACGTCGACGCCACTGATTCAGTGGCGTTGCATTTTGTTATCTGCGCAAATATGCGCGAAACCCTCCTAATTGATTGACTTGTCCATGCCCATACTGCACGAAAAGGGCTCTAACTTTTAAAGGATTATGACGATGATTGCGTCCGTTCTACCAACATATGCACGTGCACCTTTGAAATTTGTAAAAGGTGAAGGAACTTGGTTGATCGAGGAAGACGGACGCCGATTTTTGGATTTGGGCGCAGGTATTGCCGTGAATGCATTGGGCCATGCGCATCCCGAATTGGTCAAAGCCTTGAGCGAGCAAGCGCAAAACCTGTGGCATGTATCAAACCTATATGAGATCCCAAATCAACAGCGCCTTGCGGATCAATTGGTGTCATTGACCTTTGCCGATACGGTATTTTTCACCAATTCTGGCACAGAGAGCTGTGAATTGGCGGTAAAAATGGCTCGCAAATATTGGTATGAAAAGGGCCAGCCAGGGCGCGTCGAAATCATCACATTTCAAGGATCCTTTCACGGTCGCTCCTCTGCTGGTATCGCGGCGGCAGGGTCGGAAAAAATGACCAAGGGTTTTGGCCCACTGCTTCCTGGGTTTGTGCATCTGAAATGGAGCGATCACGATGCAATCGAGGCGGCCATATCGGACAAAACCGCCGCGATTATGATTGAACCAATCCAAGGTGAAGGTGGCATTCGCCCCGTGCCTGAACAATGCCTGAAGGGTCTGCGGGATCTGTGCGATGAACACGGTCTGCTTTTGATTTTTGATGAGGTGCAATGCGGCGTTGGTCGGACAGGCAAGTTATTTGCACATGAATGGGCGGGAATCGATCCAGATATCATGATGGTGGCCAAAG
>JAAEZW010000354.1 GCA_018222665.1 Paracoccaceae bacterium | reverse complement strand
CAACAGTGACAAAGAGCGCTATCGGCGGGCTTCGCCAAAGCGCCGAGCAAACGGAGGGCCGTTCGTAGTGAAACAATCCAAAAATTGGTACCTCGAATTATTTTTTGGTATTCGGGATATGTTGCCAATGTCGGTTGCGGCCGCAACTTATGGTCTTGCCTTTGGACTTCTTGCGACGCAGTCAGGGTTCAACATATTTCAAACGATCAGCATGAGCGCTTTGGTGTTTGGTGGGTCTTCTCAGTTGGTTGCGATGGAGCAATTGTCCATTGGCCTTGGTGCTGCTTCGGCGATATTGGCAGGAAGCGCCCTGAACATGCGGATATTGCTGGTTACAGCAACCATGCGAAACGTGTTGGCCGCGCGTCCATGGTGGCAGGTCGGCTTGGGAACATTTTTTGCAACCGATGCGTCTGTTGCCTTAATGCAATCCGCAAAACCACGAAACATGACGACAAGTTATTGGTATTTCTTTGGTGGGGGCGCGTCTCTTTATGTCATTTGGATTGCGGTTACAGCCATCGGTGCGCTCGTCTCAAGCGGCGTCCCCAATCCGCAGGCCATCGGACTTGATTTTGCTATTATTGCGATTTTTGTGGCAACGCTGCCTGGTATGTGGCGAGGCACGAAGGATGTTTTGCCTTGGTTACTTGCAATTGGCATCGTTTTGATTTGGGGCAAGCTTTTCCCTGAATATGCAAGTTGGGGACTAATTGGGGGGGGCGTGATCGGTGCTATTTGCGCAGGTTTAAACAATGAATATTGAAATTTGGATGACCATTATTGGACTTTGTGGTGCTAGTTTCGCCATTCGTCTATCTGGGTATCTTCTGGCTTCTCAAATTCCACAGGACGGGATGTGGGCGCGCGCACTGCAGGCGCTGCCCGGCTGCCTCATTGCGTCTTTGGTATCTTTGATGATGTTAAACGGTACGATTTTAGAATGGATATCAGCTGTGATGGTTTTGGCACTCGCGGCGATTACCCGGAAACCTACCTTCGCTATGTTCGCTGGAATGGTGATTATTGCAGCATTGCGGTTCGCCATAGCCTAGCGCTCACAATAATAGTTACGCTTACGTGATAGTTCTAAAACCACGTTTTTATAAATCAGATGAAGCGACACGATTGATCATTCATCCGAAAACTGCATTATCCGACCGCAACAGTGCGATGGAGAGCAAAAAGCGATGACTAAGATAAATTGGGATGAAAGCGCTGAACTGGACAAATTAGCAGAACTGTCAATCAAGACAGGGGTGGCGTTGCAACCAGGGCAGGACCTTATCATTACCGCCCCGATTGAGGCCGCGCCACTTGTGCGTAAATTGGCGCATCACGCATACAAAGCGGGTGCAGGCATTGTAACCCCATTTTATAACGACCCAGAGGTGGTTTTGGCCCGTTACAAAAACGCAGACAAAACCTCTTTTGAAAAGGCAACAGATTGGTTGTTTGATGGGATGGCAAATGCGTTTGATAAGAATACTGCCCGTTTGGCGGTTGTTGGGGATGACCCAATGCTATTGGCCGAACAAAATCCGGAAGATGTCGGACAAGCCAATAAAGCCGTTTCAAAGGCTTCATCATCCGTCCGCGAGAGGATCACGCGTTTTGATGTCAATTGGAACATTATTGCATGGCCAGGGACACAATGGGCGAAACGCGTTTTTCCGGACCTAAGTGATGAAGACGCACAAATCGCCTTGGCTGATGCAATTTTTACTGCATCACGTGTCACGATGCCTGATCCAATTTCTGCATGGGATAAGCACAATAAACGTCTTCGGGAACGCACGAATTGGCTAAATATGCAAAATTTTGCAGCCTTGCATTTTTATGGCGATGGTACGGATTTAATGGTCGGGCTCGCGCAGGATCATGAATGGATGGGTGGCGCATCGGTCGCTCGAAATGGCGTTACGTGCAATCCAAACATCCCAACAGAAGAGGTCTTTACGACTCCCCATGCCTCAAACGTGAACGGTCATGTAAAATCAACCAAGCCACTGTCACATCAGGGGACTTTGATCGAAGATATTTCTGTCACATTTAAGGACGGTGTGATTTCAGACGCAAGCGCATCAAAAGGTGAAGAGGTCTTCTTAAAATTGCTCGATACGGACGAAGGCGCAAGACGGCTGGGAGAGGTTGCGCTTGTTCCGCATGGCTCTCCGATTTCGCAAAGTGGTCTATTATTTTACAACACATTGTTTGATGAAAATGCGGCCTGTCATATTGCGCTTGGACAGTGTTATTCCAAATGCTTCAAGAACGGATCAGAGCTGTCGAATGATGAGGTCGTCGCACGCGGCGGGAATAGCAGTATGATCCATGTGGATTGGATGATCGGATCCGAGGCGATAAATATTGATGGCTTGGATGCCGAAGGAAATAAGATCCCAGTGTTTCGAAATGGCGAGTGGGCCTCTGAACCTTAATTAATGAGTTTGTTGAAAAATATCAAATCAGAAACTGATAAAATTTTTTTTGGCTCATTATGCTCATTGCAGGGTGTCTTGTTTGCGTTGCATGGATCAGTACGCGCC
>JAAEZW010000353.1 GCA_018222665.1 Paracoccaceae bacterium | reverse complement strand
ATCGCTGTTTGATCAGGTGGACCATAAACAGGGGTATCGTTTGATTGGTGCGGGTCTGTCGCAATTGCATCCAGATACGCTTGCCGATCGCACGCCCGATTTGCTGGACCCAATGGCGGCGCAGCGCGCAACGGTTGAACGCGCACGCGACGAAATTCGCAAAAAATTTGGAAGCGATGCAATTATCAAGGGCCGCAGCCTGCGTTGATTTACTCGGCGGCCAATGGCAATTCTGGTGCACCCAACCGTGCGATCCCCTCAAACGCCTGACGCAATTTTCCCCGGGTTTCTGTGAATTGATCGCTTGGCGCAACTTGGGCTTCATCCAGATAGATACCACGATCAATTTCAATCTGGATGGCATGTTGATTTGCTGAAGGACGCCCATAGTTTTGGGTGATAAAGGCCCCGGCAAAGGGTGTGTTGCGCGCGGTCTTTAGGCCCGCGTTCGCAAAACAGGCCTCAACCTCTTCCACCAACGCGCGGGACGCGGATGATCCATGGCGATCCCCTATCACGATTTCAGGGGGTGTCACCAGTTTTGATGGCGATGAAACGGCATCATGTGGCATAGAATGCACGTCGATCAACACATTATATCCATGGCGTAATTTTGCGGCCTTCAACAGGCGCAGCAATGCGTCGTGATAGGGATGCCAATATGTGCGTAGGCGATCCTTGGCCTCTTGCATTGGGATTTTGCCGCGATAGATGGGGCGGCCATTTGCAACGACGCGGGGGATCACGCCAAGTCCCGATGATATTCGGGGATTTTGCCCGCGGGTTTGGGCGCCATTCACAATGGCAGGGTCCAGTTCATCTGCCGAGCGATTTAAATCAACAAACGCGCGCGGTGCACGTGCCAGCAAAAGTGGTGCACCAAATTCAGGTACATAGTCGATCAGCTGATCCAGATAGGCATCTTCTGAGGATCGCAGGGTCACAGGATCAAGAATCGATTGCCCCATAAATGTGTTAGAATAGTCACGTCCACTGTGTGGAGAAGCAACAACAACCGCCGACTCCCATACCTTTGGGGCCAATATCTTGTATGCAGAGGTGGTTTCTGACCTAATATCCATAAGAGTCATCATAGACTAAAAACATTCTGGTGCAAAAGCCCTTGATCCTCTTGGAACAAGGTTTTATAGACCCTCCACCGGCGCGGGAAATCCGCGCCCCATTTTTTGGGGCTCGCTCGTTACGGTATGGGCGGTTAGCTCAGCGGTAGAGCACTACGTTGACATCGTAGGGGTCACTGGTTCGATCCCAGTACCGCCCACCATGAATTCACTGCCTCAATCCTGAGGCGACCTGCCAATGGCGCATTTGACGCGCCGCGAATGAAGGAGACGGCCATGAAGGTCAAAAACTCACTCCGCTCGCTGAAGCAGCGTCACCGCGACTGCCGTGTCGTGCGCCGTAAGGGCCGCGTATACGTTATTAACAAGACGCAACGCCGTTTCAAAGCCCGTCAGGGTTAAGAGCTTTGTCCCACTCGGGACTGTAAAAAAACCCCACCTTTTTGGTGGGGTTTTTTTGTATCAAAAGGGTGTCTGTGTCGCGTCGGTAAAACGTCGGTATTACGTCGGAGCGAAAGTTAACAAAAACCTAACCATCAAAATCAGTGCTGTCGCGGATCACCTCGGAAATCTTTTCTATTCCAGCAGAGCTATTTTGCGTTTTCTGCAGCCTTGCGACTTTCGAAAATGCCGTCACGATTCTCTTTCGCCCAGACGATTTTACTTGCGACTATTTTGGGCTTGTAAGTAATTCAAAAAATGGAATATGTATATGGCATTCATAAAAGGACTCAAATAAAATGGATCACACTCAGCAAGCCGTGAAAAAAATGAGCGATAAGCAAATGTTTGCTCTTGGATTATTTGCAGCGACTACAATTATTTCGCTTTTGCTGACGGCGATGAATGTGCGTGCGGTAATTGAATACGGGTGGCAGGTTGTTTTGTTGTGCCAAATGCCGATGGCGCTGACGGGGTTTTATCTTGGCTACACCTTGATGACAGCAGGGCGCAAAGAAGGGTTAAACGCGGATTAACGGATCGCGCGTAACGGGTGGGGCAACGGGATCAAGCTCGCTTGGACAGGCGAAACCAAAAAATAAACTTGCTAAATTGTGTTCCCCGCCAATCAATAGATTGGCAGACGCCGACCGCCAACGTCAAACCGCAGGTTTGCATAAGGCAAAACGGGCGGCGTCTTCGTCGCCATCCGCGGTCGGCTTGGGACTATGAAAAGTCGTCAACATAGATTTGAACAAAAAGTCTAGGCAGACTATCGAGTAAACAAAATATGCCTATCGCTGCGCCAGTTGTGTGGCGGCATCGGGGTTAAATTCGGCGACCACATCTAACGCTGCCTGACGCGGATCTTCCGCGCGCCAGATGGGGCGGCCAACGACAATGTGATCTGATCCGTTTGCAATCGCTTCACTCGGTGTTGTGACACGTTTTTGGTCACCCAAATCCTCCCCTGCGGGACGCACGCCCGGGGTCACGATCAAACGGTCCTGTGATTCTGGTAAAGCGCGGATCAAACCCGAT
>JAAEZW010000352.1 GCA_018222665.1 Paracoccaceae bacterium | reverse complement strand
CACAGTGTCGAACCCCGGAACCTCCGCATAAAAACACGCGAAAAAGTGTGTGTTTGGTGTGTTTTTGAATTTCACACGCATAGCGTTAGTGTTCGAAATTTAAGTCATTGATATTGTTTTGAAAAGTGGTGCCCGGGGGCACAACCATACTTTTCAAAAATATCATTTAATTTTAGATAGTTATAAGGCAGCGAAAATATGAAAGTGGTCCTAAAAGCGGTCCCAGATTATAGTGGAAACCTTACGTAAAGCATAAATGCAACTTGGATGATTTCAGAGCTAGTTCAGAAATAGCAAAGCGAGATTTGATTACGCAAATCTAGGTGGCTAAAGACCGGACCGCATTCAGCTATATGGTATGTTCTGACAGAAACCATCTTAAGCCAAGCAACATTGATGTTTGCGACCGAGGGTTTAGGATCACATTGAAGCGAAAAAGTTGCAACCTACTCCGAAAAAGAAGAATCTACCATGAGAGTATCTATTCATGCACTTACGGCGATAGCGACCGCGATCCTATTACACGCTGGCAGGAACCAAACAGCAGCTGAACGGGTATCATCACGGCTCGTATCCGCGAACGTCACCGGACACGACAGTCACGGTGTCGGAATGATACCAGCTTATGTCGATGGTATTAGATCAGGACAACTGCTCCCAAACGCCGAAATTGAAATCGTGAACGACAAAGGCCCGTTTCTATTAATTGATGGGGGTCGAGGATTTGGTCATGTCATTGCGGAACAAGCGATGGAAGTGGCAATAGAACGCGCAAAAGCAAGCCATTTTTCTGTGCTATCGCTTCGTAATAGTTTTCATTTGGGGCGTTTGGGTGATTGGGGCGAAATGGCAGCGAGGTCTGGTTTCATCTGTATTATCTATGCCAATGTGCAATCAGAAAGACCTCTTGTAGCACCCCATGGTGGTAGTGATGCACGCTTTGTCACAAATCCATATTGCACTGCGATCCCCGCCACCGAAAAACATCCTACGTTTATATTGGATATGGCAACGAGTACAATCGCGATGGGTAAAGCTCGTGTAGCAAACTTGAGCGGCAAACAAGTACCGGAAGGTTCAGTAATTGATCAACAGGGAAACCCAACAACAGACCCTTCAGTTATGTTTCAAGAACCCGCTGGATCTCTTACTCCATTCGGTCAGCACAAAGGTTTTGGGCTTGCTTTACTTGGGGATATATTAGGCGGTGCTTTCAGTGGAGGTGGCGCATATCTACCGGAACGCGAAGTACCAGATCGGATAATTAATAATATGATGGCTATCTTAATTGACCCAAACGTCTTTGGAGAAGCAAAAGAATTTGGAATTGACGTTGATAAATATATTGACTGGGTTAAAGCATCTCCACCTGCTCCGGGCTTTGACGCTGTTCTCATGCCCGGTGATCCAGAAAGACTTTGCGCAATGGAACGTCGCAACAATGGAATTCCCCTTGATGCTGGTACGATTCAACAACTCATTGCAACAGCAAGAAGTGTAAATGTACCCGAAGAGATAATCACGATGCTTTCTTCTAATACCTAAAAAGTTCATATCCGCTTCGTAGTCCAATCGGGGGTGATTAATGAAGAGTTGCAGAAAGCGGTCCTAAATAAAGCTTGTTTCAGATTGATTAGACTGATCGTCTCAATAACAATTTCGCACGAACTCCAGTTTGGCCATCCTCAAACTCTACTTTACCTCCATGCTGATGGGCAACCGTAGCCACAATCGTCAAACCTAGCCCATAACCCGTGATATTGTGTGTATTTTCGCCACGTTCGAATGGCTCCAGCAAGCGCTCCATATCGGATGCAGTGCTTCCGCCACCTTCGTCTTCAACAATTACGATCGCCCAATTTGCATCAAAACTAACCGATACAGTCGCACGCCGACCATACTTTAGGGCGTTGTCAATCAAGTTGGAGACTGCGCGCCGCAATGCTACAGGCCTTGCATACATCAGAATTTTTGATGTCTCTGCTATTGCAATACTACCAGATCGCGATGCAAATATTGATCTCTCAGCCCTAGCCTCAATTGGTAAGCTTTCTATTAGTGCAACTGGTTGATTTGTATCTTGGTAATCTTCAACCAGTGCCTGAACTAGCGATGCCAACGAGATCTTCCGAGGGAGTTCACTATTTAGTTCAGAGCGAGTGAACGTTAAAACACTCTCAATAATCCCAGTCATCTGATCTATATCCGCTTCAAGCTTTTCACGGATTTCTGGATCTTTTATTAATGCAGCGCGAAGGCGTAACCGGGTTGCAGGAGTGCCAAGGTCATGGCTAACACCCGACAGTACGATTGCGCGCTTTGAGAGCTGCGAGCGCTCAAACTCGAGATATGAATTGACTGATTTTACAATCTCAAACAACTCACGCGGTCCAGAGGCTTCATAGCTGTCTGGTCCGCCTACAATATTACGTGTTTTCAACTTTTTCGAAAAACTATCGAAAGCTTCTGTCGTATTGCCAATCTGTGTCACAAGAACCACGATAGTCACGATAGCTATCAAAACAGCCAAAAGTCTCAAATCGCTAGGAGCGACATCACAGCCCCATACAC
>JAAEZW010000351.1 GCA_018222665.1 Paracoccaceae bacterium | reverse complement strand
CCTGTAAACGCCACATTGGTCGGCGCATAATCGCAAATTCAAGGGTCGCGCCAAAGTAACCCCTTAACTTGGCGCGGCAAATGATGACATTAACAAACTAATGCTCATCATTGTTAACATTGTCAAAATGATGTTTCGAAATGCACTTTCCGATAAGCCTTCGCGGATGGCGGTTCCAAATCTGACGCCGATGAACACGCATACGACGCCCAAGGTTGAAATTAACACATCCGTTCCTGTGAACAACCCCAGATGTCCCAATCCCGCCATCATGATCAGGCTGGACATTGTAAACGAACAATTGGCCGCCTGAATGAATGCGTTGCGCCCAAGATGAAGCGACATCAAAAATGGTACCGCGGGCATCACCTGTGATCCCGTCAGCCCATTTAAAAATCCCGTGCAAATGCCAGAAACGGGCGCCAATCGCTCCTCTAAACCACCAGGTAGGCGAAGGTCGGGTTTTAGAAATGAGAACCCACACCACATCAATAGAACAAGGCCAAATACAACCTTGGCCCGATCCCCATCAATCTCCGACAGCACCCATAGCCCTAGGATCAAACCCGGAATGGTTGCCAGCAGCATTGGCCAAAACCGCAGGATCGTTGATTTAAACTGCCCCACTTGGCGCATGACGACAAGATTGGAACAAATCGAAGGGATCAAAACCAATGGCAGTGCATCCTTTAACCCAATCGCAAACACCAAAATCGGCAGGCAGGTTGTTGAAAATCCTAAACCTGTCACGCCCTTTGCCGTGGCGGCAAAAAGATAGGCTGCAAAAATCATAATGATTTCGACCGTGGTTAAATCAAATGCGTTGATCGGCAAGATATTTTAACGCACTTTGCGCACCACCTGATTGATGGGGCACGCCTGCCCGTATCATGCCCATTTCCACCCCACTTAGCGTTCCCATCAACATCAAATCATTGAAATCACCCAAATGGCCGATGCGGAAAACTTTATCGGCAACCTTGTTCAACCCCGTTCCAAGGGACATATCAAACCCGTCTAATATTTCAGCGCGCAGTGCATCGCCCCCCTGTCCATCTGGCATTAAAACGGCGGTCAGGCTGTTTGATCGTTCGTCTGGGTTTATCGCCAAAATATCTAACCCCCATGCCTCAACGGCTGCGCGGGTCGCGGATGCATGGCGCGCATGACGTACAAACACCTGCTCCAATCCTTCTTTTGCCAACATATCCAATGCCTCTCTCAATCCATAAAGAAGGGTTGTGGCAGGCGTATATGGAAAATAACCCGCATCATTCGGTGTCATCATATCACGCCAATCCCAGTAGGAACGGCGATCCCCGCCCGCCTGACATGCGGCCCATGCTTTTTCCGAAATGGCATTAAAGGACAAACCAGGGGGCAGCATCAACCCCTTTTGCGATCCTGCAACGACCACATCAACGCCCCATGCGTCTGTTTTAAAATCAATAGAGCCAAGGGATGAAATCGTATCCACCATCAAAAGAGCGGGATGCGCTGCGCCATCAATTGCGCCGCGTACAGCACCGATGTCGGATGTAATGCCTGTTGCCGTGTCGTTATGAACAACACAGACCGCCTTAATCTTATGATCCGTGTCTTTGGCCAGTGCATCTGCAATTAAATTTGCATCAACACCGCGCCGCCAATCCCCCGCGATAAAGATGGGATCATACCCCAGTTTGGTCGCCATGTTTTTCCACAGTGTCGAAAACTGACCCGTTTCATACATCAACACCTGATCACCCGGTTGCAGCACATTGACCAAGGCGGCCTCCCACGCACCGGTGCCAGAGGCGGGATAGATAACAACGCGGCCCTCTGTTTGGAAAACGGGTTTTAGATCACGCAACAAACCCAGGCCCAATTCCGCAAACTCTGGACCACGATGATCAATAACGGAACGCTGCATTGCGCGCAAAATACGTTCGGGTGTATTGGTGGGTCCAGGGATTTGAAGAAAGTGACGTCCTGATCTCATACTGTTAACCGAAAAAAGTTGCACTACACTCCTTCAAAGGTGAATGTGATGACAGGAAAGGTCAAGTGAAATGGCAGACTATGATCGTTTGAAAAAACAAATCGAAGGCGACATTTTAAAGTCCTCTTTTGATCGCGGTCGCTATGCGACGGATGCCTCGATTTATCAAATCATGCCACAGGCGGTCATGGTCCCGAAAACATGGCAAGATGTGGAAGCCGCGCTGGATTTTGCTAAGGTTGAGGGCATTTCACTTTTGCCGCGTGGTGGGGGCACATCGCAATCAGGACAAACTGTAAATGATGCCTTGGTCATTGATTTCACCAAACATTTGAACACCATACTGGACTATGACGCGGATTCAGGAACAGCCACGGTTCAACCTGGGTTGGTTTTGGATAATCTAAATCGCCATTTAAAATCATATGGATGGTGGTATCCTGTTGATGTATCAACGGCATCCCGCGCGACACTTGGGGGGATGGCGGCGAACAATTCCTGTGGGTCACGTTCCATCCGATATGGCAAGATGCAGGACAATGTGCGCGCCCTGACCGCGATGACCGTGGATGGCACGACACGGCGGTTTGAAT
>JAAEZW010000350.1 GCA_018222665.1 Paracoccaceae bacterium | reverse complement strand
TGTGAACGAAGCAATTGCGCCAAGCGTGTATTATACCTTTGCGTCATGCGCCCCAGTTCACTTGAGAGCTGCATGGCCATCGACATTTGCATTCTGGCATTCATGGTGAACCCCTGTTTGATCAGTACCTTGATCAAACACAGCAAAAGAGGTGCCAAATTAGCTGGCGCGACGTTCCTCAAAGCTGAGCGCAATAAAGCTTGGCATGTGATCTCCCATGCCGACAACCGTGTTGTAACCCCCGCGTCGATCAAGGCGGCGTTTGTTTTGTTGGGTGGGCTTTTCGCCTGCGTCGGCCTTTGGCTCGCTCGTTTGCACGGGTTCAGATGGCTTTTCACGTGCGGGTTTTTTCCTGGGTGCCCATTCTTCCAAAAGGGCCGCAGGAATATCCAGACGCGTGATTTCCGTTTGGATCAATGCCTCGACCGCGGCTAATGCTTTTTCGTCACGTTTTGCGCAGATCATGAATGCGCTGCCTGAACGGCCCGCGCGGCCAGTACGGCCAATACGGTGCACGTAATCTTCGGCATGACCAGGTACGTCAAAGTTGAAAACGTGACTTACAGATGGAATATCTAAACCCCGCGCCGCAACATCTGAGGCGACAAGGAATTTCAAACGCCCTTCACGATAATCATCCAAGGTTTTCATGCGTTGCGCCTGCTCCAAATCCCCATGAATTGGCGCGGCCTGATAGCCGTATTTGTTCAGTGACTTTGCACAGATATCCACATCGGTTTTGCGATTGCAAAAGATGATGGCATTGGTCAGTGAGTCACCCTCTTGGTCAATCAAGGCGCGCAACAACTGGCGTTTTTGTGTGCCTTCGCGATCCTTACGGGTGCCCCTAAAGATCACAACACTTTGTGAAATGTTTTCGGACGCGGTGGCCTGACGGGCTACTTCGATGCGTTCGGGGGCCGATAGGAAAGTATTTGTGATCCGCTCAATTTCTGGCGCCATTGTGGCTGAGAAAAACAGCGTTTGACGTGTGAACGGTGTCAGGCCAAAGATGCGTTCGATATCGGGAATAAATCCCATATCCAACATGCGATCTGCCTCATCAACCACCATGACTTGCACGCCAGTTAACAACAGTTTGCCACGTTCAAAATGATCAAGAAGTCGACCAGGTGTCGCAATCAAAACATCAACACCTTTGTCGATTAACGCATCCTGATCTTTAAAGCTCACCCCACCAATCAACAGCGCCTTGGTCAGTTTCAAATGCTTGGAATAGGTGTCAAAATTTTCAGCAACTTGCGCCGCCAATTCTCGGGTTGGGCATAACACCAAGGAACGCGGCATGCGCGCACGGGCACGTCCACGCGCCAGCATGTGGATCATTGGCAATGTAAAGCTTGCGGTTTTTCCTGTACCCGTTTGGGCGATGCCCAAAACATCCTTACCCTTTAGTGCAGCGGGAATTGCGCCTGCTTGGATTGGGGTCGGGGTTTCATATCCAGCCTCAGTTATGGCCTTCAAAATCTTTGGATTTAGCTCCAAATCAGCAAATGTGGTCATGTGTATCCGTTTGTTACGGACACTTCTTGGCCCGCGCCTCTGATCGTCATTGCGCGGCCTATCTCACACAGGGCGCGTTTAGTGTGTTGCTTCTACGCTAAAACCTATCCTAACGTCAATGCGTTCGGCATTTGGCCCGTATCAAATAGAAAACTGTGGAAAATACTGTGCTCGTTTGGTGTCAAAGTTAAGGTCATACAAACGATAAAGATCATATTGGTCCAAGCGTGCAACCAAGTCGGGTGTGGTAACGCATGAGTCACGGTGCAGTCGTTTCAGGCCCGCGACACCTTCGCTCTGTTTCAAGTCTTCTAGAATATCATGAAGAAGTTTGCGCTCTTTTTCATAGGTTTTACCGCCTGATATCACTTTGCGATAAGACCCAGATGCCCCTGCGCCTCTTGATCCGGCAAATCCAAAAACAGATAAAGTTTCGTCGTCCCAAGGCTTAGGTAATTTGCCGTGAAATTCAAAATGTCTTTGGTCGGCGCTTTTATTGTGGTCACAACGGCCCATCTACGCGGTTCCAAAGACATTGTTACACTTACACCATCATTTCCTTTGTTGCAGTCAGATTAACATCTGGATAATCCCGTTCAACCCGATCAATGTCCCACTGCAACCGCGTTAGGAAGACCATATCGCCATCGTGGTCTGTTGCGATATGCTGTTTGTTTGCGGCAGAAAATTTCTCTTGGGCCTGTTTGTCGCCCTGCACCCAACGGGCCGAGGTAAATTGGGATTGTTCAAAACGTACGGGTAGGCCGTATTCCAATTCAATGCGACTTGCCAAAACTTCAAACTGCAATGCGCCCACAACCCCAACAATAAAGCCTGATCCAAAGGTTGGTTTGAACACTTTTGCAGCACCTTCTTCGGCAAATTGCATCAATGCCTTTTCCAGATGCTTGGCTTTCATCGGGTCACCCGCGCGGCAGGCTTGCAAAAGTTCAGGTGCGAATGAGGGGATGCCCGTAACACGGATCTGTTCCCCTTCGGTTAGCGTGTCGCCGATGCGCAATTGTCCGTGGTTTGGAATGCCGATGATATCACCTGCCC
>JAAEZW010000349.1 GCA_018222665.1 Paracoccaceae bacterium | reverse complement strand
CACTCAAGCATAAGAAATAAGATTTGACTTGGCTTTGTGAACAGTATTTCAACATCTTGCGCAACTTGCACAGGTAACATCCATGTTTAATCGACTTTCTGACGCGTCAAAGGGGGCTGTGTTTTTGGTCAGTGGCATTTCGATCTTTGGGTTTTCTGATAACCTGACCCTATTGGTGTCGGATAATGTCAGCGTTGGGCAATTCCATTTCTCTCGCTCATTGATTGCCATGTTCATGGTCATCATTGCCGCCCGCCTATTTGGCATGCCTGTTCTTGCGAAATTATGGAAACCAACCGCTGCGCGCACAGTTTTCATGGTCACATCTATGTTGTTGTATTTCGGCGCAATGCCAATGATGCCCATTGCCGAGGCTGGGGCTGGGCTTTTTACCTCTCCCATCTTTGTGTTGTTATTTTCGGCAGTTTTGTTTGGCGAACGCATTGGATTTCGCCGCATATTGGCCGTTCTGGTGGGCAGTGTGGGTGTGTGGTGCGTCCTGCAGCCCGGTGCCGATGGTGTCACAATATATCAATTGATGCCCATTTTGGCGGGGGCATGTTACGCAATCGGGTCGATTATCACCTTTCGCTATTTGCAGGATGAAAGCGCATTTGCGATTTTGTTCAGCTTTCTGGTCACCATTGGGATCAGTGGCGCAGTGATTACATCGGTGTTCACTGTGTTCCCTGCCTCAGACCTTTTGATCGCAACAGCCCCGTTTTTGTTCAGCGGATGGGAAACCGTTGATGCGCAATATTGGCTTTATCTCTTCATTATTGCATTGGGCGCGACTGTAGCGTTGTCCCTTATGACACGGGCCTATCAATTGGCACAAACCAGTTATGCCGCAATCTTCGAATATGCCTACTTGCTGTCGGTCAGTTATTTCAGCTGGCTCTTCTGGGACATCACGCCAAATGCGCTGGGTGTTGTTGGGATCGTTTTCATCATCGCGTCTGGCGTTATCATCACGCTTGCACAGCGCAAAGCGATCTAAACCGACGTATCTTTTCCAATTCATGCGACCGATTTTTCACTACGATCACATTGTATTCAATTGTATTTATTTTATTTTTTTAGATACGCATCCTATTTCCGCCGTATGAACAGAAAAGATTGTAACACCTGCGAAATCAGCGCCAATCAACTGATGGACGAATGCCCATCCTGTGGTGCGCAATTTGAACATTTGTCCACAGACGCACGCGTTTATGGGGTCATCGCCCTGTTGGTTGTGTTTGGCATCTCGCTCTTACTATCCGCGGGTTAATCCACGCCTGATAATGCACATCCCTCAACCGTGATGCGGTGCATGTATCGGCGATGTCCATCATAATCGTTGATCGCCTTGTGCCATGTTGCGCGATTGTCCCACATTGTGACATCGCCCTGTGACCAACTGACCCTCGCCTGATAATCGGGTTTCTGACATTCATCGTAAATCATTGCCAAAATATGATGGGATTCCGTTTCGCTGACCCCATCAATATGCGTTGTGAAATCGGGGTTTACAAAAATCCCCTCTCGTCCGGACAGGGGATGACGGATAACCACGGGGTGCAGGGCATCTTGGGTTGCAAGGTGTGCGTTTTCAATACGTCCTGTTTTTGATGACTCAGAATTCATCTGCGATGCGCCGAAGGCGTGACGTGATGAATGCCACGCCTTAAGCCCTCGCAAAAATGATTTCACAGGATCGGACATATTTTCAAACACACGCGCCATAGACACAAAAACCGTATCCCCACCAAAGGGGGGAACCTCAATCGCATGTAAAATTGATCCCATTGCAGGCACCTGATCATAGGAATGATCTGTATGCCAACGCTCACCAATCGCCCTTTTCTGATCTTTTTCCTTTAGCACTATTGCAATTTCAGGGTGTGTATCCAGCTTTTTGAAAAAGCGGTTCACATTGATGCTGCCAAAGCGGCGCGCAAAGGCCAAGTGATCCTCGGGCCCAATATCCTGCCCCCGTATTGTGATAACAGAATGATCGACAAAGGCCTGATAGATCGCCTTAAATTGCTGATCATCTTTGATGTCAGCTCCAATGATTTCTGCACCAAGGCTACCTGTTAGGGGGTGAATATCCATCATAACACTCCACGTCGCTGTGTTTGGATGAGCCTTTTTCAACCACTGCTCAGGGTCACAATTTATAGTGTTGCACCACCTAATTTGACGATACGCCGTGTGGCGCGAATTTCAATGATGGAATTTGACGGGTTGGATAATCTTTGCGTCCTGCTCTGTACAAGGCAGATGAATTCCGTTACTGCGCCCTCAGAGCGTGCCGTTTTGATAGGATGCACCGCTCCAAAGGGTAAGGTTCCATGGGGGAACAAATTCCCCGGAACAAAAATTGAGATAAGATTGAAAACCTCCCTAAAGATTGCGCTGGATAAGCGCGGATACGAGGTTTTGACACCCGTACAACAAGAAGTGTCAAAACCCGAACTTGATAACTCTGACCTATTGGTTTCTGCACAAACTGGATCTGGTAAAACCGTTGGCTTTGGCATTGCAATTGCGCCGAACCTATTGCCCGATGATGCGGGGTTTGGACGCGCGGATGTAC
>JAAEZW010000009.1 GCA_018222665.1 Paracoccaceae bacterium | reverse complement strand
AACGTGCCTGAATTTGCACACCATTCTCTTTTGACAGGCCCACAAGGCGAGGCGCTGTCAAAACGTTTGGGCACACTGGCGCTAAAGGACATGCGCGAAAACGGTATCGAGCCCGAGGCAATCATCAGCCACATGGCGCGATTGGGATCAAGCGAACCTGTCGAACTGCGCACGTCATTGGATGAGGTTGCAGATAATTTTGATCTGTCGACCTTTGGCTCTGCACCCACCAAATTTGATGAGGCGGATTTGTATCCGCTGACCGCGCGTTTGTTTCACGATCTGCCCTTGGCGGATATCCAATCCGACTTGGACGCCGCAGGCGTATCTGCGGATTTGGCAGACGCCTTTTGGGCGGTTGTGCGCGAAAACATCACCACACGCAAAGATATCGCAGCGTGGTGGACCCTGATCAGCCAAGGCGCGGAGCCCCTGATCGAAGAGGACGACCGCGAATTTGTTGCAACCGCATTGGATATGCTCCCTGCCTTGCCATTTGATGATGGCACATGGTCCGCATGGACATCTGAAGTGAAGGCGGCAACAGAGCGCAAAGGCAAGGGATTATTCATGCCCCTGCGCAAGGCATTGACAGGAATGGCACACGGCCCAGATATGTCGGCACTGATGCCCCTGCTGCAGGTTGTAAAAGCGAAAAAATAACATAGGTTGCGTTCCCGCAAGGGAAGGGAACCTTATGTCAAACAGTAACGCCAAGTTTCTAACCAGCGCGCCCATGCGGCATGTCGCGGTTATGTCGGCCACTGCCTCCATCGGGCTGATGGCCATGTTTGTTGTCGATTTTGTCGACATGATTTTTATTTCGATGTTGGGAAATGCGGCGTTCAATAATTTGGGGCGTCACACCATCGGCACCATTGCATTCCTAAACCTAGGCGGGATGTGGTTTGGCCCTGTTGGTGTTTTGGCGGGGCCCTATTTGGGTGGTGTTATTTTTGGTCTGCTTGAGCTCGCCTTGGCGCGGCGCGTAATGGACCAAAGCCAAGACAGCGAAAGCGAGATGCAAACGTATCAGGCGCATCAATTGCGCCTGTTCCATTTGCGTCGTTAACCCTTGGTCCCAACATTTTCGGCAAAGGCCTTGTCAAAGGCCTTTTGCTGTTCGCCTGAGGCTTCGGTTTGATAGTTGGCTTTCCACTCTGCCATTGTCATACCATAGAAGATTTCGCGCGCCTCCTCTTTGCCCATTTCAATACCACGTTCATCCGCGGCCTCTTGGTACCAACGGGACAAACAATTGCGGCAAAATCCAGCAAGGTTCATCATGTCGATGTTTTGAACATCGGTGCGTTTTTCCATCAAATGCTCTCGCAAAGTGCGGAAAGCGGCGGCTTCTAATTCGATGCGCGTTTGATCATCCATTGGATTGCTCCTTTTAAACTCTTTCCTCAGGATATATGGAGTTCAGGCGCATTGGTCCAGAACTGTCATATTATCGTTTCTATAATTTGATAGTGTGTCCAAGGAATTAGCGTTGCGAAATGTTAAAACATATTGCATAAAGCGAAAAATGTTAACGCTAACAGTAATATGTAAAATTGCCACGCGGATCCGCCACGTGGTTAAGAAAAGGTTAAGACATGAGACGTCATCGGAATGTGAAAATCGTAGCCACCCTTGGCCCTGCATCCAGCAGCTATGAAATGATCAAGGCTCTGCATGAGGCAGGCGCAGATGTTTTTCGTCTGAACATGTCACACGGGACCCACGATGAAATCGCAGAACGTCACCGTCTTATTCGACAGATTGAGGCAGAGCTAAGCAGCCCAATTGGAATCCTTGCGGATTTGCAGGGCCCAAAACTGCGCGTTGGTTCGTTTGCCAATGGTGAAGAAGAGTTGGAAAATGGCGCCGAGTTCCGCATGGATTTGGATACGGCAGAGGGGGACAAAACGCGTGTCTGCCTGCCCCACCCAGAAATTTTTGCGGCCCTGCGCCCCGATGCGACACTGTTGGTCAATGATGGTAAAATTCGACTGCGGGTGAAATCCTGTGGCGCGGATTTCGCGGAGTGCGAGGTCATCAATGGCGGAACGATCTCAAATCGTAAAGGCGTGAACGTCCCTGACGTGATCCTGCCCGTGGCTGCATTATCCGAAAAAGACCGCGCAGATTTGGAATTTGCCTGCGAATTGGGCATTGATTGGTTGGCCTTGTCCTTTGTTCAACGTCCCGAGGATTTGGTTGAGGCGCGCGAATTGGCCAAAGGCCGCGCTGCGATTTTGTCCAAGATTGAAAAACCCTCTGCCGTTGAACGGTTTGACGACATTTTGAATGCCTCTGACGGGATCATGGTTGCGCGGGGTGATTTGGGTGTGGAACTGCCTGTCCAAAACGTGCCGCCCATTCAGAAACGATTGGTTCGCAAATGTCGTGCGGCGGCAAAACCTGTGATCGTGGCGACGCAGATGTTGGAAAGCATGATCGAAAGCCCCATGCCCACGCGGGCCGAGGTTTCGGATGTGGCGACAGCGATCTATGAGGGATCAGACGCGGTCATGCTGTCGGCGGAATCCGCGGCGGGAAGCTTCCCTATTGAGGCAGTCACAACCATGAACAACGTCGCGGTCGAGGTGGAAAGCGATCCAACATACCGCACGATCATGGAAACATCGCGCACAGCGCAGCGCACAAGCGTTGCCGATGGGATCGTATCCGCGGCCCGCGAAATTGCGGAAACAACGGATATTAAGGCGATCTGCTGTTACACCCAATCTGGCACAACCGCATTGCTGACCGCCCGCGAACGCCCCCGCGTTCCGATCATCGCAATGACATCGGAAACGAATACCGCCCGTCGTCTGGCCCTGACGTGGGGCACAAACTGTGTGATGTCAGGCAGCAAGGACCGATTTAAAGAGGCCGTGGTTAGCGCCGTACGCGCCGCGCTGTCCGAAGGTTATGCCACCCAAAACGATCAAATCGTGATCACCGCCGGTGTGCCGTTCAATATCCCAGGAACAACAAACATCCTGCGCGTCGCGCCCTGCAATGAACGCATGATTTACGCGATGGATCCTGAGTAGATTATTGAGGATTCCCCGAGTTGGGGATGTCAGCGTTATTTACCGAAGAAATTGTTTGTTGGTTCATAGGTCGTAGCTGACCTCGGGGGGCGACGAAGGCGCCTCCCTTGGGGGAGGTCAGCGCTTTGCCAATCTAACGATTGGCTCTGAATTTTTGTTACTGTGTTTTGCAAAAAGAGTTTCCGCATGCTGCCCCGAAAACTGGCTTGCACCCTCCTTACAACCACGCTATACGCTCCCCTCATTACGTGGCCGGCGGAGGGCATGCCGAGTCGCGTTGTCACCGATCTAAGATTAAGGAGACGGAAATGCCTAAGATGAAGACTAAATCGAGCTGCAAAAAGCGGTTCAAGGTAACGGCCACAGGTCGCGTTAAAACTGCACAGGCAGGGAAGCGCCACGGCATGATCAAGCGTACAAATAAATTCCTACGCAATGCACGCGGTACAACAGTGATGTCAGCGCCTGACGAGAAGATCGTCAAGAGCATGATGCCATACGCACGCTAAGGAAGGAATAACACATGTCACGCGTAAAAACAGGTCCAGTTACCCATCGTCGTCACAAGAAAATTCTTGACCAAGCCAAAGGTTACTATGGCCGCCGCAAGAGCACATTCAAAGTTGCTGCGCAAGCCGTAGATAAAGCGAACCAATACGCAACACGCGACCGTCATAATCGCAAGCGTAATTTCCGCAGCCTATGGATTCAGCGTATCAATGCAGCCGTGCGCGCGCATGATGATGCATTGACATACAGCCGTTTCATCAACGGTCTATCGCTTGCGGGTATCGAAGTTGACCGCAAAGTGTTGGCAGACCTTGCCGTACACGAGCCAGAGGCATTTGGCGCGATCGTGGATCAAGCCAAGGCAGCACTCGCGGCATAAGCCAAGGCGATAACAGACATTCCAAAGGCCGCGCAGATGCGCGGCCTTTTCTTTTTCTAACGCGCGTGCCTGATGCGCTGGGCAAATACCTTGCACTGATCTGTGAATATGATAGCAGGGTCGGGCATCCAAAATAGGGGATATCGATGGACGATTTGCGCCAAAAATACCTAGACGCCATTTCGAACGCTGCAGACGAAGCAGCACTTGAGGAAACCCGCCTTGCCGCCGTTGGCAAAAAGGGAGAGGTCAGCCTAAAGATGCGTGAATTGGGTAAAATGACCCCAGAGGAACGTCAGGTTGCAGGGCCCGCGTTGAATGCCCTAAAGGATGAAATCAACAGCGCCCTTGCTGCGAAAAAGGCTGCCCTTGCCAATGCGGCACTAAACGAACGTTTGCAAAGTGAATGGTTGGATGTGACCCTACCATCCCGCGGACGCGGACAGGGCACAATTCACCCGATTTCCCAAGTAACCGAGGAGGTCACCGCAATTTTTGCCGACATGGGTTTTGGTGTGGCCGAGGGTCCGCGCATTGACACCGATTGGTATAACTTTGATGCGCTGAACATTCCGGGTCACCACCCCGCGCGGGCGGAAATGGACACGTTTTATATGCACCGAGCCGAGGGCGATGCTCGTCCGCCGCATGTGCTTCGCACGCACACCAGCCCCGTACAAATTCGGACGATGGAAAAAACAGGTGCGCCTGTGCGCGTCATTTGCCCGGGCGGTGTATATCGCGCGGATTATGACCAAACCCACACGCCAATGTTCCATCAGGTCGAAGGCCTCGCGATTGACAAAGATATCTCAATGGCGAACCTGAAATGGGTTTTGGAAGAATTCGTCAAAGCCTATTTCGAGGTCGATGATGTGGAACTACGTTTCCGCGCTTCCCACTTCCCCTTCACCGAACCTTCGGCCGAGGTGGACATTCGTTGTTCATGGGCAGGCGGTCAGTTGAAAGTGGGCGAGGGTGAGGATTGGTTGGAAATCCTTGGTTCTGGTATGGTGCATCCTAAGGTGCTTCAGGCAGGTGGAATTGATCCAAATGAATGGCAGGGCTTTGCCTTTGGCATGGGGATCGACCGTATCGCCATGTTGAAATATGGTATCCCAGATTTGCGCGCCTTCTTTGACAGTGATCTACGTTGGTTGCACCACTATGGATTCAGCGCGCTTGATATGCCGTCAATTCATGCAGGCCTTAGTTGGTAAAACACTGTGACGTCTCTTTTGATCATAGAAGCCAATACACCTGACATGGTGGCACGGGGTCGCCGTGGCGCGGAGGGGTTTGAACAGGCCTTTCAACACCTTGCGCCTGATGCGGATGTGCGCGTGGTCAATCCCTATGCAGGTGCGTTGAACGCGGATGATTTTACGGGTGTTGATGGCGTCGTATTTACCGGGTCTGGCGTTGCATGGTCCGCCGATGCGCCCGAGTCTGCGTGTCAACGCGCCGCAATGGAATTGGCCTTTGATGCGGGGTTGCCCAGTTGGGGCAGCTGTAATGGCATGCAATTGGCAGCTGTGGTTCTGGGTGGGCAGGTGGCCGCGTCACCCAATGGATTAGAGGTTGGCGTTGCGCAGGAAACGCGCCTGACACCCGCGGGCCAAACCCATCCGCAATTTAAATCACGGACTGCTGTTTTCGCCGTTCCATGCATTCATCGGGATGAGGTTTCGTGCCTGCCGACAGGGGCCGTTAAATTGGCGGAAAACAATCACTCTGAACATCAGGCGTTTTCCTATGATCAGGGGGGCGTATCGTTTTGGGGTGCGCAATATCATCCTGAATTGCGCACAACGCATGTGGCCTATTACCTAGAAGATGGGGATAGCATTTTCGCGGGTAAATCGGCCCTAATTGCGGATTTAAATAATGCGGAAACCGATGCGCAGGCCGCCGCGCGGTTGGGGACAGTGCCAGATGCGCTAACGGTATCCTTCCGCACAATCGAACTTGCCAATTGGTTGGCACATGTAAAACAGCACGCGGATTGCACGCGGCAACAATGATGGAATAAGACGATGAAATTCACACTCTCTTGGCTGAAAGACCATCTGGAAACGGACGCATCCCTTGATGATATTCTGTATGCTTTGACAGATTTAGGGCTTGAGGTGGAAGGCGTCGAAAACCCTATCGAGCGATTGGCAGAGTTTACCATCGGCAAAGTTGTGCATGCGGAAAAACACCCTGACGCAGATAAACTGCGCGTGTGTCAGGTGGAAACCGACGCGGGCAAAACACAGATCATTTGTGGTGCGCCAAATGCACGCGAAGGCATCACGGTTGTTGTTGCAAAACCTGGTGTTTATGTGCCCGGTATTGATACGACCATCGGTGTTGGCAAAATCCGTGGCATCGAAAGCTATGGCATGATGTGTTCCGAGCGCGAGATGGAGCTTTCGGACGAACATGACGGCATCATTGAATTGCCATCGGGTGAGGTGGGTGATCGTTTTATCGATTGGTTGGCCGAAAACGATCCTGTCAAGGTGGATACAGTCATCGAAATCGCGATCACGCCAAACCGCCCCGATGCATTGGGCGTCCGTGGGATCGCGCGGGATCTGGCGGCCCGTGGGTTGGGCACATTGAAAGCACGAGATACTGACCCGATCAAGGGCACATTCCCATGCCCGATCAGCGTGTCGATTGACGAGGACACTTTGGACCAAGCACCCGTTTTTTACGGGCGTGTTGTGCGCGATGTCAAAAACGGCCCTAGCCCCGCATGGTTACAAGACTGCCTAAAGGCAATTGGTTTGCGCCCGATTTCCACATTGGTCGATATCACCAACTTCTTTACCTATGACCGCAATCGTCCGTTGCACGTCTTTGACGCAGATAAGGTTGCGGGAAATGCCTTGCGCGTGCACCGAGCAGCAGGGGGCGAAACGTTTAAGGCGCTCGATGAAAAAGAATACACTTTGGTCGAAGGGATGACGGCGATTTCAGATGCCAATGGCGTTGAAAGCCTGGCTGGTATCATGGGTGGTGAACATTCGGGATGTACCGATGAGACGACAAATGTGTTTATCGAGGCTGCATTTTTTGATCCAGTGCGCACGGCATACACTGGGCGCGCGTTAAAAATCCATTCAGATGCACGTTACCGTTTTGAACGTGGAATTGATCCTGCATGGACCTCAATTGGTTTGGATCATGCAACGCAAATGATTTTGGATTTGTGCGGTGGTGAGGCATCGGATTTGGTGATCGCAGGCGCAATTCCTGATTATTCACGTGCCTATCGTTTGGACACTCATCGCGTGCAATCCTTGGTCGGTATGGAAATTCCTGCAGAGGAGCAGCGCAAGACACTAACCGCACTGGGTTTCGAATTGGATGGGGACATGGCCCATGTTCCAAGCTGGCGCCCAGATGTGTTGGGCGAAGCGGATTTGGTAGAAGAGGTTGCGCGTGTCGCATCGCTGACCAAGCTGCAGGGAAAACCATTGCCGCGCACCACAACAGGTGTGCCCAAGGCGATCCTGACACCCATCCAGAAACGCGAACAAATCGCGCGTCGTACGATGGCGTCGCTTGGGTATAACGAATGTGTGACCTATAGCTTTATCGATCGCAAATCTGCCGAACTCTTTGGGGGTGGAGATGATGCGACCATGCTGGAAAACCCAATTTCCAGCGATATGAGCCATATGCGCCCCGATCTTTTGGCGGGCCTATTACAGGCAGCGCAGCGCAATCAGGCGCGTGGATTTTCCGATATGGCCCTGTTCGAGGTTGGCCCCGCATTCCATGGTGGCGAGCCAGAGGAACAAAACCTGCAGGTTGCGGGCCTTTTAGTTGGGCGCACAGGTCCCAAAGATGTTCATGGATCCAGTCGCAGTGTAGATTTGTTTGATGCCAAGGCAGATGTTGAGGCAGTATTGGCCGCACTGGGTGCACCCGCCAAGGTTCAAATTTTGCGCGATGGGGCAAATTGGTGGCATCCGGGTCGTCATGGCCGCATTTGCCTAGGCCCCAAGAAAATGTTGGCGGTGTTTGGTGAAGTGCATCCGAAAACATTGGCCGAAATGGATGTCAAAGGACCCACTGTCGCCTTTACCATTTGGCCTTCAGAAATCCCAATGCCCCGCAATGCATCGGCCACGCGCCCTGCGCTGCATCTGAATGATTTGCAGGCGGTTGAACGTGATTTTGCCTTTGTCGTTGATGCCAATGTCGAGGCACTGACTCTAGTAAACGCAGCGGCGGGCGCGGATAAGGCATTGATCGAAAACGTGCATGTGTTCGATGAATTCATCGGCGGATCAGTGGGCGAGGGTAAAAAATCACTTGCGATTACAGTACGCCTGCAACCGACGGATGCCACCTTGACCGAAAAAGACATCGAAGCCACCTCTGCCAAGATTGTTGAAAAGGTTGTGAAAGCAACGGGTGGTACCCTGCGCGGTTAAATTTTCGCACTTTCGCCAAATGGTTGAAAAGCGTCGTGTTTTTCGCGTAGTTTTTTTGTTATTCACTCAATTGTGACATGTAATTTGAAAAATTCCCATGCTGTTTGTGTCATCTATCGCTAAAGCTCGGGTGTGGATGCAGCCCTGAGGAAAACTCAGAGCACAGGTAGGGACAAACAAATGCTACAAAAATTCAAGGATTTCATAGCCTAAGGCAATGTCATGGATATGGCCGTTGGGATTATTATTGGTGCGGCTTTTACAGCGATTGTGAAATCAATGGTGGGGGATTTGATTAACCCCTTTATTGGACTGTTCATGGGCGGTGTGGGTTTCACCAACTTGTTCATCGTTCTAAGCGGTGAGGGAACCTATGCCTCACTGACCGAGTCGCGGGATGCAGGCTCGGCCGTTTTTGCATATGGCGCCTTTATTATGGCTGTGATCAATTTCCTGATCATCGCCTTTGTTGTGTTTATGTTGGTGCGTTATGTGAACAAGGTAAAAGAAGCCGCCGCCAAAAAAGAGGAAGCAGCGCCAGCGCAAGAAGAACCTAAAGGGCCGACAGAATTAGAGGTGCTTTTGGAAATTCGGGACTCACTCAAGAAATAAAATAAGATTCAGTTGAGAGAGAACTTGCCCCCTCGGCCGAAACCGAGGGGGTCTTTTTTAGCTAAGAACAGACTGTGGATCGATTGATGCGACCCCCAATGCTTCGCCCACGGCGGCGTATGTCAGTTGTCCTGCATGCACGTTCAAACCATTCAACAGATGCGCGTCATCTGCGCATGCCTGACGCCAACCTTTGTCGGCCAATGCGACGACAAATGGCAATGTCGCGTTGCCCAGTGCCTGTGTGGATGTTCGCGCAACCGCACCTGGCATGTTCGCCACGCAGTAGTGCATGATGCCGTCCACCTCATAAATTGGGTCTTGGTGTGTTGTGGCGCGCGATGTTTCAAAACACCCACCTTGGTCAATCGCAACATCCACCAACGCTGCACCTGGTTTCAAATCAGATAGCTGTGCGCGTGTGATCAATTTTGGCGCCGCTGCACCTGGAACCAAAACCGCACCGATGATCAAATCCGCCTGCGCGGCCAGTTCAGCTGTGATCGCCTTAGTCGCATAAGCATTTTTGAAGGTTCCGCCAAAAACATCGTCCAAATAACGCAAACGATTTACGGAGCGATCCAAAACGGTCACATCCGCGCCCATGCCCGCTGCAACCTTGGCCGCCTGTGTGCCAACAACGCCACCGCCAATAACCAACACGCGCGATGGGCTAACGCCAGCAACACCACCCAGTAGGACACCGCGGCCGCCATTTGCCTTTTGCAATGTCCATGAACCAACCTGCGGTGCAAGACGACCTGCAACTTCTGACATTGGGGCCAATAGGGGAAGGCCACCGTTGTTATCAGTGACTGTTTCATATGCGATTGCTGTGCAACCGCTGTTCAACAGGTCATGTGTTTGATCGGGGTCTGGTGCAAGGTGCAGATATGTGAACAACAATTGACCTTCGCGCAACATGGCACGTTCGCCTGATTGTGGTTCTTTCACTTTTACAATCATGTCTGCGCGGTCAAAAACTTCTTTCGCGCTGGCAACGATTTCTGCGCCTGCGGCGATGTAATCTTCGTCACTGAAACCTGCGCCTGTTCCTGCATTGGTCTCCATCACAACTTGATGGCCACGCTCTGCCAGTTCGAACACTGCGCTTGGCATCAGGCCGACACGGAACTCTTGTGGTTTAATCTCTTTTGGGCATCCGATTAGCATGTCACGCTCCTATTGTTGGATTTGGCGCATAGTTGCGTGTTTGAAACGAAATAGGTTTGAAATTGTTGTCGAAAAAAAGTATAAAAACAGAAATTTCTTCGAAAAATGTCTAATAATCAGGAAAATATTCGAAAATATGAAAATAGACGCTACAGATCAACGAATACTGAATCAGTTGCAGCGGCGTGGAAAAATTTCTAACGCTGAACTGGCTGAGGCCGCGAATTTATCTGCATCTGCCTGTCATCGTCGCGTCCAACGGCTTGAGGCTGAAGGCGTGATCAAGGATTATGTCGCCCTGTTGGATGCGCGCAAATCCGGATTTCCAACGACTGTCTTTGTGGAAATCACGCTGTCTGCTCAGGCGGATGAGGTGTTAGAAGCCTTTGAAAAGGCAGTGTCGCGTATTCCCGATGTGTTGGAATGTCATTTGATGGCTGGCAGCGCGGATTATTTGTTAAAGGTTGTGGCCGAAAACACAGATGATTTTGCGCGCATTCATCGTCAACATTTGGCACGCCTGCCAGGCGTCGCACAGATGCAGTCATCCTTTGCATTGCGCACGGTGTTCAAAACCACGGCCCTGCCCATTTAGTTGTCATTTTGTGGATTAACTGCATATAAAGACGATCCACCGAAACAGTCATAAAAACGTAACAAAGCGGAGATAAGGAGTAAAATTTGTCGGAGTCGGATAAAATGTCGGAAGAAGAATATCAAAGATCATGGATCGAAGCGGAACTCGAAGAGACGCTGGATGATCTGTTTGAGGCTGAATTTAATCAACCTATTCTGACAGAAGAAATGCGCAAAATTTACAAAGATAAGCATCCCGACCTGTTGGATCGGCGCACCTATTATTCGAACTTGTTGCGCCTACAGTCCGAGCTTGTGAAACTTCAGGACTGGGTAGAACACACGAAATCCAAAGTTTTGATCATCTGCGAAGGCCGCGATAGCGCGGGGAAGGGCGGGGTGATTAAACGCATCACCCAACGCATGAACCCACGTGTCGCCCGTGTTGTTGCACTGCCCGCCCCGACCGAGCGCGAGCAAAGCCAATGGTATTTCCAACGTTTTGTTCCACATCTGCCTGCAGGTGGTGAAATTGTTTTGTTTGACCGCTCTTGGTATAATCGTGCGGGCGTGGAGCGCGTGATGGGATTTGCCAGTGACGCCGAGGTTGATCAGTTTTTTCACGATGTCCCTGAATTTGAACGTATGCTGGTGCGTTCAGGTATTATTGTCTTGAAATATTGGTTTTCGATCACGGACGAAGAACAACAGCTTCGGTTTTTGATGCGCATCCATGATCCGATGAAACAATGGAAACTGTCTGCGATGGATTTGGAAAGTCGCATCCGTTGGGAGGATTACACCCGCGCCAAAGAGGACATGTTTGCCAAAACCAATATCCCAGAAGCGCCGTGGTATATCGTTGAAGGCAACGATAAAAAACGCGAACGTTTGAATTGCATTGAACACATACTTTCGAAAATACCGTATCAAGAGGTCGAACATGAAAAGGTCGATCTGCCAGAACGTGTGTTTAATCCAGATTACGAACGCCGCGTTCTTCCAGACATATTGTATGTTCCGAAGGTCTATTAAACGATAAGTTGAGGTTTCAACAAAAAAACCCCCGATCCACGACAGATCAGGGGTTAAATTTTGGCCAGTGTGGCGGATGACTTACATCATACCTTCACGCTGTGCTTTTTTGCGCGCCAGTTTACGGGCACGGCGGATCGCTTCTGCTTTCTCGCGTGCTTTCTTAACTGAGGGTTTCTCGAAATGCTGCTTAAGCTTCATTTCGCGGAAAACACCTTCACGCTGTAGCTTCTTTTTCAAGGCACGAAGTGCCTGTTCGACGTTATTGTCGCGAACGCTAACCTGCATGTGGTTTTCACCACCTTTCTAAGTTTGAGTTTGCAATAGTTGCAGGAGGCCTTGCTATAGCAATCCGATCTCCTATTGTCTAGATAGAACCAAAAAGGAGCGCCCGTGGAACAAGCTGAAGTTGTTGAAAAGCTATTGGAAGCTGCCGAAATGTACGTTCCATTTGATGGATGGGGGGATGAAACCTTTGCTGCGGCCTGTCGGGATGCGGATATCGACGAATCGTTTGCGCGTTTATTTCTGCCTCAGGGTGGGCGTGATTTAGCAATCGAAGCCCATAAAAAAGGCGATCGTGATATGGTTGCGGCACTCTACGACATGGATCTGTCTGCGCTGCGCTTTCGCGATAAAATCGCCACTGCTGTGATACTTCGCTTGCAATGTGCAGGGGACAAGGAATCGGTACGCCGCGCAACGACATTATTTGCATTACCGCAAAATGCGGCCCTTGGCGCGAAATTGATTTGGGGGACCTGTGATGCAATTTGGTCAGCCCTGGGCGATCCATCGCGGGATTATAATTGGTACAGTAAGCGCGCAACACTCAGTGGGGTTTATGGATCAACAGTGCTTTATTGGCTGGGTGATACATCAGATGGTGACAGCGCGACCCAAGAATTTTTGGATCGCCGCATTGATAACGTGATGCAGTTTGAAAAAGTAAAAGGTCAAATTCGGAAATCCCCCAGCCTGATGAAAATTCTCTCAGGACCGCGCGCCATTTTACACAGGCTCACTGCGCCCGAGGGGCAAACGGATTTGCCAGGGTACATAAACCCAACATCGAAAGAAAACCAATGATAACAATGAACGCAATTGAAATCACAGCCCCCGGTGGACCAGAGGTGCTGCAATCTTGTACGCGCCCACGGCCTGTTCCAAATGCGGATCAAGTCATTATTCAAGTTGCCTATGCGGGCGTTAATCGACCAGACGCCTTGCAGCGTGCTGGTCTTTATGATCCGCCCGCAGGTGCCAGCGATCTTCCGGGGCTTGAGGCGTCGGGGACTGTGGTTGAGGTTGGGGAAAACGTAGCCGATTTGGCGGTGGGGGATCGTGTCTGTGCCTTGCTTCCGGGTGGTGGATATGCGGAATATGTAGCGACACCTGCAGCGCATTGTTTGCCAATTCCCACTGGGCTTTCAATGAAACAGGCGGCCTGCCTTCCTGAAACATTTTTCACCGTTTGGTCCAATGTGTTTATGCGCGGTGGATTGCAGGCGGGCGAACGTATTTTGATACACGGTGGATCATCTGGAATTGGAACAACTGCGATACAACTGGCCAATTCCTTTGGCGCGCGGGTTTTTGTGACCGCAGGCAGTGATGAAAAATGTCAGGCCTGTACCGACTTGGGGGCAGAACGGGCGATGAATTATCGCGACGAAGATTTTGTGGACGCAATGCGCGCGGTTGGCGGGGCCAATGTGATATTGGATATGGTGGGTGGACCCTATATCCCGCGTAACCTTAAGGCGCTTGCAGATGATGGTCGCCTCGTGCAGATCGCGTTTTTGCAAGGCCCTAAAACCGAAGTGAATTTTGTGCAATTGATGACACGCCGATTGACATTCACGGGCTCAACACTGCGCCCACAATCAGATTTGGCCAAAGCGAAGATTGCCCAACAGTTGCGCGATGTTGTTTGGCCGCTCTTGTCGCAGGGGAAAATTGCGCCAGTTATCGATAGTACATTTAACATGACAGAAGCCGCAGCTGCGCACAGCCGGATGGAAAGTAGTGCGCATATCGGCAAAATTGTTCTGGCGGTTCATCCAGACGAATAAGGGTAGCGAAAATGGCAAAAACAGTAATTATCGAAGAGTTTGGCGGATCAGATCAGTTAAAAGTTGTTGATCGTGATGTGGGCGAACCCAAAGCGGGTGAGGTGCGCATCGCACATCATGCTGTTGGTTTGAACTTCATCGATGTCTATCAACGTACAGGCCTTTATCCATTAGAGTTGCCAACGGCACTTGGTATGGAAGCCTCAGGTGTGATCGAAGCGGTTGGCGAAGGTGTCACACATTTGAAAGTGGGTGATCGCGCTGCATATGCCGCCATGCCACCTGGTTCCTATTGCGAAGCACGTGTTATGCCCGCGGCGCAGGTTTGCCCTTTGCCTGATGGGGTCAGCTTGGAAGAAGGCGCGGCCATGATGCTAAAGGGGTTGACGGTTCAGTATCTGTTCCATCGTACCACGCCGATCAAAGCGGGAGACACAGTGTTGTTCCACGCTGCTGCAGGTGGCGTTGGTTTGATCGCATGCCAATGGGCGCGCTCTGAAGGCATCAATCTGATCGGAACCGCGGGCACAGATGAAAAATGTGCGCTGGCACTGGAACACGGCGCAAACCATTGCATCAACTATAATGATCAGGATTTCACAGCCAAAGTCCGCGAATTAACTGATGGAAAAGGTGTGGATGTAGTTATGGATGCGGTTGGTGCTTCAACATTCGAGGGGTCGCTTGATTCACTAAAACCACTCGGCATGATGATCAGTTTCGGAAATGCGTCTGGACCAGTTCCGCCGTTTAATATTGGTTTGCTGGGTCCAAAAGGATCTTTGAAAATCACGCGTCCAACGTTGTTTACGCATATTGCCGATCACGCGACTTGTCAGGATATGGCGGCACAATTATTTGCCAAGGTGCAATCAGGTGACGTGAAAATTCGGATTGATCAAACACATGCACTGGACGACATCCGTGCCGCCCATGACGCGTTGGAGGCGCGCAAAACCACAGGATCTACGATTCTGACAGTTTAAGTCTTAGGTAAACGTACCTGCCACGCGCCCCAATAGCATAAAGGCGCGTGCAGTGCGTGTTTCTGACAATGCAGAAATCTCGGCCTCGGTTGCTGTGTCCTCGAACTTGGCAAAGCCCTTGTCAAATAGACGCAAGAAGTGATGCGCAGCATCGCGAAAAACGGGATCTTTTTTCATGCGCACTTTGGTAAGCGCCAATGAAGAACGGTCCCGAATACCACCAAGGGCCGCAATTGTGCGCCCGCGTTCACCCTGTGCAAAGCGCCGCCAAATTTCAGGGCGTGCCATGTCAGGTCGTAAATCATCCATGTAAATCCCATCTTGGCTCAGCAGGGTCAAAATATCCTGCGCGGCCTGGATCAATTGATTAGTATTGCGATCAGCAAGGGTGCGACGCAATGCGGCGAACCCTGCTTCATCATTTGCATCCTCTGGGAAATGCAGCGCTTTGATGAAATCTTCGTTCTTCAACGGTTCGGCCAAAGCTTCGACGGGCGTGCCCAGTTCAAGCACAGTTTGTTGTTCCCCTTCCGCCGCTTGCGGGGCGGCAATTTCTGGCAGTGGTCGTTTTGATTGCGCAAGACGAGAGGAGGTGAACATCGCAATGGCCGTTTCTGTTTTACGCTGGCTTTCTGCGATTTGATCCAGGCGTTTGTTGACGTTGCCCTCACTCGCAGGGACACCGGATATCTTGGCCTTATCGATATAGGCCTTGCGCAGGGCTTCGATTGCCACGTTCAACCGCTGACTTTCCTGTTTCATGCGGTGGGATGTGCGGATCACCATGACCGAAACCCACAAAATGCAAACCGGCATGAAAATCAACAGGATACTCGTCAGCATACCGGCCGCCAATGTCGCATTGTTCAGCAGGACATAGGCACTGACGCCCAACCATAAAATAGCCAAGGCAATGCCAATCCATTCGATCAAAAGCGTCGGTTGTTTCTGCGTCCCCAGATAGAGGCCAGCGGGTGTTGAGTTGGTTCCTCTATCGTCGTTCATCTGCGCCTACTCACGCGTAAACGATATCAAGGATTTCATAGGCCTTTTCGCCACCTGGTGTGCGAACCTCAACACTATCGCCAACATCCTTGCCAATCAGTGCACGGGCAATTGGGGATTTGACGTTTAACAAACCCTTTTCAATATCCGCTTCGTGTTCGCCCACGATCTGCCATGATTTTTCTTCGTCGGTGTCTTCGTCAACCACAGTCACGCGGGCACCAAATTTGACGGACCCTGACAATTGAGAGGGGTCAATCACTTCTGCAAGTGAAATGATGCCTTCCAATTCCTTGATGCGTCCTTCGATAAAGCTCTGCTTTTCGCGGGCCGAGTGATATTCCGCGTTTTCGGACAGATCACCATGCTCGCGTGCCTCTGCAATCGCCTTAATAATATTTGGACGATCTTGGCTTTTTAGCGTCTTTAGTTCTACCTCAAGTGCGGTGTGACCCGCAGGTGTCATTGGGATCTTGTCCATGTGTGTTCCGCTGTAAAATAATACCTGTTGCCTGATTGTATGCACTGATATCTACGCGATCAAGCCTTTGCAACGTCTAGGGGGAAAATGTGCAAATTTGCGTGATATCTGTTCATGACTAACGCCTAGACCTACGGGAATGTTACAAAAATTGCGATGAAGTGCCGCAAAGCAGCATTTGGACGACGCGTTTCGATTGACGCACCCCTGATCGGCAGGGTAACCCATGCCTCAACGAAATTTCTGCGACCCGAGGAGGAGGAGCGCCGATGTCTGAATTTGAACGCGAGGCAATGGAATGTGACGTTGTAATTGTTGGTGCTGGACCTGCGGGTTTGTCAGCGGCAATTCGACTAAAGCAACTTGATGCTGATCTAAATGTCGTTGTCCTTGAAAAGGGCTCAGAGGTTGGCGCGCATATTCTCTCTGGTGCTGTTTTGGATCCATCGGGTTTGTCGCGTTTGATCCCAGATTGGAAAGAAAAGGGTGCACCTCTGAATGTACCTGTGAAAGAAGACAACTTCTATGTCCTGGGTGAAGCTGGTCAAATTCGTTTGCCCAATGCAATGATGCCACCACTGATGAACAACCACGGCAATTATATCGTGTCGATGGGTAATGTGTGCCGCTGGATGGCAGAGCAGGCCGAAGCCATGGGTGTTGAAATCTTCCCAGGCATGGCATGTTCAGAGATCGTTTATGGCGATAATGGCGAGGTGAAGGGCGTTGTTGCAGGTGAATTCGGTAAGAACCCTGATGGTACGCCGTCAGACGCCTATGAACCAGGCATGGAATTGCATGGTAAATATGTATTCTTCTCAGAAGGTGCGCGTGGTTCACTTTCTAAAGAGGTCATCGCGAAATATGGCCTAGATGCAGAATGTGACGTGCCAAAATTTGGCATCGGCATGAAAGAGATCTGGGAAGTAAAACCAGAAAACCATAACGAAGGCGAAGTGACCCACACAATGGGTTGGCCTTTGGGTTGGAAAAATTCGGGTGGTTCGTTTGTCTATCACTTGGACAATAATCAAGTTTACGTCGGCTATATCGTCGATCTGAACTACAAAAACCCACACCTGTTCCCCTATATGGAATTCCAGCGTTTTAAGCATCACCCAAAGATCGCCAAATTGTTGGAAGGTGGCAAGCGCGTTGCCTATGGCGCACGTGTTGTGACCAAAGGTGGTTTCCAATCTATTCCGCACACCGCATTCCCGGGTGGGGCACTGCTTGGCTGTTCAGCGGGGCTTGTGAACTTGCCGCGGATCAAAGGCAACCACAATGCAATGCATTCTGGCATTGAAGCCGCAGAGGCAGCCTATGCCGCGATTCAAGAGGGTCGCGAAGGTGATACACTTGAGGCCTATGACGCAGCACTGCGCGCAGGACCTGTTGGCAAAGATCTGAAAACCGTACGCAATGTTGCGCCACTAAACGGCAAATTTGGTCCGCTTGGCGGTCTGACTCTTGGCGGGTTTGACATGTGGTTCCAAAGCGCGTTCAAATTCTCGCTCTTTGGGACTGTGAAGCACGGCAAAAACGATGCACAGTCAACTGAAACAGCGGATAAGCACGCGCCAATTGAGTATCCAAAACCAGATGGTGTTTTGTCCTTTGATCGTTTGACCAACGTGTCATTTTCGATGACAAACCACGAAGAAAGCCAGCCTGCGCATTTACAGCTATCTGATGTGAATATTCCAATTTTAGTGAACCTTCCCAAATACGCAGAACCCGCCCAGCGGTACTGCCCAGCGGGTGTTTACGAAGTGGTCGAGGAAGAGGGCCAGGATC
>JAAEZW010000348.1 GCA_018222665.1 Paracoccaceae bacterium | reverse complement strand
GGATTTGGCAAGCGCGCGTAAATTGGGACTGCAAAGCACAGGAAATGCCACACGGGGTGTGTCATCGGCGCCCTCTCCGTCCTCGTGGAATGTATCGCTGACCCAAGGTCAGAAAACCAAAGAAGAACTTTTGCGTGATATGGGGCGCGGCCTATTTATCACTTCGATGATTGGATCGACGATCAACCCCAATACTGGAGATTATTCGCGCGGCGCATCGGGGTTTTGGATTGAAAATGGTGAAGTCGCCTATCCCGTGAGCGAACTGACTGTTGCGGGGAATTTGCGTGATATGTTGAAACGTATTGTTCCCGCAAATGATGCACGGACGCATTTGTCGCGTGTTGTTCCATCGCTGTTGATTGAGGGCATGACGCTTGCCGGTAGCTGATCTCACCCTACTGGAACAGGCGGCACGCAAGGCGGGCGAATTGGCCCTGACCTATTGGGGCGGATCGTTTCAGCATTGGGACAAAGCCGAGGATGCAGGCCCCGTGACCGAGGCCGATTTGGCCGTAAACGACCTGTTGTTCGACATGCTTTTGGACGCACGGCCAACCTATGGTTGGTTATCAGAAGAGACCCAAGATGATGCCACACGTTTAACCAAAGACAGGTGTTTTATCATTGATCCCATCGACGGTACGCGCAGTTTCATGGCAGGTGAAAAAACGTGGTCGCATTCTATCGCCGTTGTCGAAAACGGACAGGTGATTGCAGGCGTTGTGTATCTGCCAGCGACAAATGTCATGTATCGTGCGGCACGCGGCGCTGGGGCATTCGTCGAGGATACCCCTATGCAGGTGCAGGGTGTGGATCATGTTGAAAACGCAAGTATATTGGCAAATCGTGCTGTTATGACCTCTGGTCATTGGCGGCATGGCTCAGCGCCTGACTTTGATCGGCATCATCGCCCATCCCTTGCCTATCGCATGGCTGCGGTGGCCGAGGGCAAATTCGACGGGATGATCACCCTACGCCCCACATGGGAATGGGATGTGGCCGCAGGCGTATTGATGGTGGAGGAAGCGGGTGGCGTAGTATCTGACCGCACCGGGAAAAACGTACAGTTTAACAATCCAACACCCCAAGCCAAAGGTTTGATCGCCACAACACACACGCTGCGCGATCAATTCCTTGAAATGCTGGATCGTCGTTAGATTTTAAAGAACGGCTGCAAAGCGCGGTAGAAGATGCTGGTAAAGCGGATTGGGGCTTCGGTCACCGCCAAACAAATGCAATCTTCGCCCATATCTGCGATGGGGGTGTGTTCAATAGAGTCATCTGTGATTTCAATGTCACCCGCGCGGTAATGACCAGAATCATCCTTGAACGCGCCACGCAGGACAAGGGTCAATTCCATACCTGAATGCCCGTGATCGGGTGCGGATTGTCCCGCAGGGATGTACAGCAATCGTGCCGTCGCATCGCGTCCCGTCAGGATGATTTTTTGTTTAATGCCACCACCAAGGGAGCGCCATTCAACGTCATCCAGTGACCCACCAACATATCCCGCCAAGACAGAGGGGATATCATTTGCGGGTTTTGGTAGTTGGATCGATTGTTTTCCAACCATCGCCATGGTTTTGGCAAATGCATCGTCGTTCATGGTGACGGGGGATTGATCCTCCATCACTTGTCCGCCGACTGCGTCAAAGCTTTCGAGTGTTGCGCGGCATTCATCGCACATACTGATGTGCGTCGCGATGGCGAGTGAAAAGGCCTCGGGCAGGGTGCCCGCCGAATAGGCCATCAAAAGTGCGTCATCAATATGATGTGTAATCGGTTGCGGTGTCATTATCAGCTCATTGCGTGTCTCAGCTTCTCCAACGCCAATCTAATGCGCGATTTGATTGTGCCAAGGGGAAGCCCGGTTTCATCTGCAAGTTCTCGGTGGCTTAGGTCGCCAAAATAGGCACGTTCAACCAACTTGCGCTGCTTTTCTGGGAGTTCGGCAAGTGCGCGACCCAGTCTGTCTGTTTCCTGTTGTAGTGCGATCACATCCGCCTGATCAGGTTCGTGATCAGGACCCCAAGGGAGTTCGTCCGGCTCTGGGCGGGAAGCTTTCCTAAGGGCGTCAATTTTCTTGTTTCGTGCAATCGTAAAGATCCAGGTGGCCGCACTGGCACGGGTTGGATCAAAGAGATGTGCTTTGTTCCAAACGGTTACCATTACTTCTTGTGCGCATTCTTCGGCCAAATTTGCGTCTGCTCCCGACTTAAGAAGGAAGGATTTTATACGAGGTGCAAAATGTCCGAATAGGGCTTCAAACGCTGCAACATCGTGTGTTGATTGTATCGCCTCGAGGTATGAAACCCATTGATCGGCGGTCTTTGTAGTCACTGGATCAGCTTTTTCTTTTAGGTCTTCTGGTACGACTTTATCATCTATCGCCGAATTTAGCGAGGAAACCTTTTCCAGAGTCTGTATCCCAATTATGCCCATGGACTGTATACGGTGCGTGATTGGTTCTGGATCAAAGAGTTATCCTATTTTTTGATCGTCAGTTGCATGTGATCCATCTACTGTTTCAAATCATCCACCTGTCTATCCAATCCGCTGTTCACTGTGCGCATGCAATCGCTCATGTCGCGGGATGCATTA
>JAAEZW010000347.1 GCA_018222665.1 Paracoccaceae bacterium | reverse complement strand
CGCGGCGATCCCCTCTGGGGGAAAGATGCGAATGGGGCGGGGCGCGGGGCTGACCCATGTGCCGTTTGGCTCGCTCCATGCGGCGGCGGCGATTTTAAAACTACGCTCGGGGATATGGCTATCTGCGGGTAAAAACCGCTGAATATTGTCCAACCCAATCCGATTTCCCAATCGGGTGATCAGATCATGTAACCCATCTTGGGATCTGGGGTTGTGATGGGCGATTTGTTCGACGGCCAAATGTTCCACTTGGGTGGCGACCAGCCGCAGTTGATCAATTCCGAACCCCGCATCAATGGTGCCAACACCACGTTCGAACAGGGGTTGAATACGCGCAGCATCCCGCAAGGGTCGCGCAAGGCGCAATTCAACCTGCTGATCCTGTCCATCCACGCGACGACAAATCAACAGCATGGTACGTGCGCCCATTTGGTGATCGCGCAATTTTGCGCATAGCGCAGGCAGCAATCGTTCCAGTGCTGCCATGACATCCGAACTAAGTCCAATGGATTCGGGAAAGGTCAGGCGGGTGGCATAAACGGGGGCCTCTGCCTCGGGGGAAATGGTTTCGCCATGTGTGCCCAATGCCTGATCCAGCCGCATAAGAACCGAGGCGCCAAAGCGCTGACCAAGGGTGGCACGGGGCAGTTTGGTTAACTGCCCAATGGTTTTCACCCCCAAACGCTGTAATGTCACATCCTCTTGTGGGGCGATCCGCAGGGCGGCCACAGGCAGGGAGTTTAAGGCACGCTCTGTCTCGCCCATCGCGGCAATGCCAGGGCGATAATGCGCCAATGCCCATGCCGCCCCCCGCGTATCCGCAACCCCCCATCGCGCGTTCAGACGGGCATGACCCAAACGATGGCCCAGATCATTTAACATGGCCTCTTCCCCGCCAAATAAATGTGCAGATCCTGTGATGTCCATTAACAACCCGTCTCCACCGTCTTGGGCGACCCAAGGGCAATAGCGCCGCGCCCAACGGCTCAGCCCGCTTAGGAAATATTGATCTGCTTGGGAGTGATGGGATTCGCTGCGCAAACTGGGGCATAGGGCGTGCGCGTCAGACAGGGACATGCCGCGTTCCAATCCTGCGCTCTGCGCCTCTTGGTTGACGCAGAGCAGACGGTCGGTGTTCTGCGCATGTGCGGTCACTGCAAAGGGTCCTGTCATTGGCTGACGTCGCAAAATGCGATCGCTATGCAGCCTTGGGAACCACAGAGATATGATGCGTTTCTTCATTCCAGCGAACATCCCAACTGGCCACGGTGCCAGATTTGTTTTTAACCAAAGACCACTGCATTAAGGCATCGTTTGGGGTGGAAAACTTGGGGCGTGCGTCCCAGCGGGTTTGGGCCGCATTGCTGCCCATGCCCTGGGGGATAATCATAATCCCCGTGGCGCGCCCCTGACCTGCGGCCAATTGCAATCGCCGCCCTGCCTTTAGGGTTAGGGGTTTGCTGATCTCGGCGATGACATAGGGCACCACGCCCGAGCGCAGCGCCTCTTCTGTCGCGGCCAAAACATCTGTGAGGGTGGGGCATTTTCCAATTAAAATGTGATGTGGATCGCAATAGGGGATCAAACCCATTGGATTAAGGGTTTCGTGCATCCAATCTTCGACGAACCAAAATGCAGGCATGCGTGACAATCCAACGGAAATTCCCGCAAAAACAGGCGCACTGGGTCCTGTCACCTCATGCGCGCGTCCGCGTTTTAGCGGGAAAATATCAGAGAATCGTAGCAGCATGAAACACATTATGTTCACTTTTTGTTCTAATTTCAATTCCCCTATCCAAAAGTGTTTTGAATATACATTTGTTAGGGGCAGACCCCGATACATTGCCGTTTACCCCTGAAGGTCCTAAAACCCAAACCCGTCCTGTTCGATCAGGCTGGGATCATCATCACGAATGCCAAAGGGGCGTACGGGGTGCATGTTCATTTGCCCTGACCACGAAAGGCCAAAGTGATTGCGCACATCGTCATCCGTTACACCGTGGCGCAACCATGGCATCAATTCATCCCCTGACAGCATCACGGGCATGCGCGGATGCAGGTTTTCCAGTTACATCGTCATCTGTTGCGCCGTGGCGCAGCCATGGCATCAATTCACCCCCTGACAACATGACAGGCATGCGGGGATGTAGGTGTTCCAGTTCGGGCAGGGCGGGGCGCGTTAGAATTGAACAGCTCATCCCGCCTTGGGCCAAGGGGGCGTAAAGCCCTGCGAAAAAGAATACGGGCAGGTTGGTTTGGGGGCTGATGAACCACGGTGTTTTTTGCCCCTTTGCCCCCGTCCATTCGTAATATCCCGAGGCGGGAATGATACAGCGTCCCCGTTCCCATGCGGTGCGAAAGCTGGGTTTTTCATGGGCGGTTTCGATTTTGGTGTTAAATGTCGTCGCCTTCCAATCCGCGGCGGGGCCGCGATGCCAATGGGGCACAAACCACCACCGCGCTGCGTCCGCGCGCAGGATGTCATTATGCATATAGGCCATGCTGACAGATTGCGTGGGTTTGATATTGTGGCTGATGTTTCCCAGAACACCTTGCAAAATCGACAGCGCATCATGATAGGCCGCCCAATTGCTATCCCCTAAAATGAACCGTCC
>JAAEZW010000346.1:2395-2617 GCA_018222665.1 Paracoccaceae bacterium | reverse complement strand
CTTTTGAATAGGTTAGAACCGCTAGCCCCGAACTGGTCGCATGAAACGGTAAACGTTCGGCGTCTTCCATCGTCACCCGTGTGCCGTGCTTTGCACTATAGGCATATGTCAGCGTTGACAATTCATCTCCAGATACCTGTGACACATGCGTGGTCTCCCCAATTTCTTCGGCCAAGGCACGCACATGCTCTTTCGCGATACTGCGCAAAGGAACGGTTGTTT
>JAAEZW010000346.1:0-2385 GCA_018222665.1 Paracoccaceae bacterium | reverse complement strand
CGCAGAACCGCCAATCGCATTATTCCTGGGCCAATGCGGTACATCCGATCCGCACCTACTTGCTCAACAAACCCATATTCTGCCAAATCGCTCATCAATCGGTAAACAGTCGCCTTATTCATTCCCGATTGGCGCGATAATTCGGTTAACCCGATTTCAGGCTGACTACCCGAAAACAATCTAAGCAAACTCAGTGCTTTAGATGTAGTTCCCATGGAATTTACCCTTGCTGCCAATTCGGCGATAGATGAATTTTAAGTGTCTTTTTCGGTTGGCCCTGTTTTTTGTTGACAGAAAGACGCAGGCTCTGTCAATCTGAAAAAGAACCATTGGTTCATATAATAAACCGATATGGTAAACAGGGAGACTACTATGACCGCAACGAAACTGCTTTGCGGAGCAGCGGCAATTGCAATGTCTGCGTTGGCAGGCACCGCAATGGCAGAATATCCAGAAAAACCCGTAACTTTCGTCGTTCCATGGCCTCCAGGCGATTTGGAAGATGTGCTGACACGTATGATTGCCGAAGATTTCCAAGCGGCATACGGAACATCAGCAGCAGTCGTTAACAAGCCAGGCGGCGGTGGCGGACCGTTCCCAGGCGCGATTGAAGTGGCAAACGCACCTGCAGATGGATACATGGTCGGCTCTTTCGTGATTGGTGTGCCTGTTATCGGCCACCAGATTGGGATCGACGATCTGACACCCGAACGCTTTGACCCGCTTGGCATCTTTTTGACCTACCCATTCGTGATCGCAGCAGCAGGGGATGCACCATATTCATCGATGCAGGAACTGGCAGAATATGCAAAATCAAACGATGTTGCGCTTGGCCACTTTGGTGATCCATTGACACCGACCCAAGTTACAAAAGCATTTGCAAAAAATGCAGGGTTCGAGTGGGGATCAGACGCAGCATTTGACGCACTTGATTGTAACACATTGGCATCTGGCGATGCGGATGTGATCAACACAACACTTCAGCTTATCCTACCGTGTTTGGATAGTGTGAAGGTTCTGACATCAATCACAGATTCGCGCATTCCATTGGTGCCAGATGCCCCAGCGATTGGTGAACTGGATCCAGCGCTGAACATCGCATTGTGGAACGGACTGTTTGTTCGCAAAGAAACACCACAGGATGTGCGCGATAAGATCATCGCAGTCGCCAAAGAAACTGTAATGTCAGACCGCGCACAAGCCGTTGCCAAAGAAACGGGTGCATTGGTCTATTGGCAAGGTGCCGATGACAGTGCAGCACGCGTTGCAAACGACATTGCAACCATGGACCGTATCGGTGCATTGCTAGATTAAACAAAGGCGGTCGAGCCATGCCCGACCCCATCCACTATGGGCAGGTTACATGCGCGGAGATTCCGTTGAAGAGCGTCGTTTCAAAGGGCCCATTCGCGGTCAATTGATTTTTGCGCTTCTCTTTTTGGCTCTATCAATCTTGCTTATTTCGCAATTTGGCGATCAGACAAAGTGGATCAAAAAAACCAAATTTGCCGCCCAACCCCGACTTTGGCCGATGATTGCCCTGACTGGCATGGTGTTTTTCACAGGGTTACATTTGTGGCGACTACCGCGACGCAAGGTCTTGCACGTTGATCTGCAAGAGGCCAAACGGTGGTTACAAGTTATTGAATACTGTGTCTGGTTCATCGCCTATGTGTGGGTGGTCCCACACATAGGATATTTGATCAGCACACTCATCTTTTTACCCGCGCTGGCATATCGCGCAGGATACCATAATAAGAAAATGATGACTTATGCTGCGGGAATAGGATTCAGCATTGTCGTTATTTTCAAATCGTTCCTCGAGGTAAAAATACCGGGGGGTGCGATTTATGAATTCCTTCCAAACGCCTTGCGTAGCTTTTTCATACTGAATTTCTGAGGATACAGATGGACGTTTTAGTTTCAGCCTTAGAAATACTGATGCGATGGGATGTGATCCTTGCGCTGCTTGTTGGTTCTGTCGGCGGTGTTGTGATTGGTGCAATCCCGGGTGTCGGCCCTGCTGTTGCAATTGCAATCCTATTGCCCGCGACATTTTCCATGGATCCAATTGTGGGTTTAACCACACTGTTGGGTATTTACGGATCGTCAATGTACGGCGGCGCGATACCAGCAATTCTGATCAATACACCAGGAACCGCCGTTAATGCACTAACCACCTATGATGGTTTCCCCATGACCACCCGAGGAGAGGCGCGGCGCGCGTTATCGCTTGCCTATTCTGCGTCATTTTTCGGGGGCGTGTTTTCGGTGATCTGTTTGATTTTGTTTGCACCGACTTTGGCAAAAATTGCGCCCCTGTTTGGATCGCGTGAAATATTCTTGGCTGCACTGCTAGGATTGATTTTGGTGATTGTTGTGCAC
>JAAEZW010000345.1 GCA_018222665.1 Paracoccaceae bacterium | reverse complement strand
TCCCAAAGTTTGGACCCAAAGACGCCTCGCGGATACAGATCATCGCGTTTTTACCGATTGCGTTTAGGCCATCACCCAAACCCACGGTTGTTGTGGTCTTACCCTCACCCGCAGGTGTCGGATTAATCGCGGTCACAAGGATCAGTTTGCCATTTTCGCGTCCCTGCAAAGAGTTGATGAACTCTTGACCAACTTTTGCTTTGTCGTGGCCATAGGGCAGCAAATGTTCCGTTGGAATGCCCAGTTTTTCACCAATCTCTTGGATTGGTTTCTTATTTGCCTCGCGGGCGATTTCAATATCAGATTTGTGGCTCATCGGTGACTCCCTACTCCACGGGTGTGGTTTCTCTCGCGTGGGTATACTGAGTCCTTTTTCAGATGCGATCTGCATTTCCGACATTTTCGAACCAAACTGCGGCGAGATGGCACAGTTTGGTTTCTGATGGGAAACGCAACGACGGCACAATCAACTTTTTTCCTACTAGGCCCGCTGATCTGGAACATGTAGTCGTAACTGATTACCTACACTTTATTGCCCATCGCGCTCGACCCAGGCTGTCACACCCTGCCGTCCTCATCCGGCAGCTTTGAACCCCTTTGCCTAATTTGGTTGATCCGATTTGGTGAGGCAGGGGACGTATCCCCATAGAGCGCCTCAAGCCCCTCTTTCGTTTTTATGTATTCAATCGAATTTAAATCCAGCATCGCGCATCAATTCCTGTGAACGCGTTTCAACAACGTCCTCTAGACGTGACATGAACGCACCTTTGTCTAATCCCGGTTCGATCGGATCAAGGAATTCAATGACCGCTGTCCCAGACTTTTTCAAAATACCGTAGCGCGGCCAAAATACGCCAACATTGCAGGCCACAGGAAAACACCGCTGTCCCAATTCCTTATATAACACTGCGCTACCCACCTTATAGGGTTTGTGATCGCCCGGGGCAACGCGGGTTCCTTGGGGGTAGATTACCAACTGCCCCCCCGGCACCTTTCCGCTTTTGACGCCCTCCATCATTTGTCTGATCGCTTCGGCCCGTTTACCCCGTTCAACAGGAACCGATCCTGTCAGGCGGGCAAACCATCCCAAAACAGGCACATGTTTAAGAGAGGATTTCATGATAAACTTGGGTTGTGGAATTTGTGACGCGATCATCAGAATATCCAAGAAACTTTGATGTTTGGCAGCAACCAACACCTCGTCAGTTGGCGGCTGGCCCCGAAATTCAGTTTTCAGGCCAACCATCCAACCTGCGGTCCACATCACCCAGCGGCAATAGGTATGCACAGTTAAATAAACATATTTCTGTTTCCATAGTGCGAGCGGCAGCATGCCAATCCCAATGACCGCCATCATCAGATAAATCTGCACCGTAAAGATCAAAGATCGAAGCCATTGAAACATGTTATGTCAGTCCTTTTAAAACGCGGTTCGCCGCATATCGTGTCGCACTAAAGGCGATTGAGGATAAAATGGGTGGGATCAGTACCAGCCACATCCATTCAACGCCGCTTAACCGCAGGCCCGTTAGTATGGCGGCTTGCTCTTCTTCGCCGGGGAAGAGTGCGACAACACCCGCCCCGATTATCGTGCCCAAAACAGCACCGATAAATGTGCGAAACGCAAACCGTCGCACAAAGGCGGCCTCGATATACCCATCTGTTGCCCCGATCAGGCGCAACACCGTGATCACCTGAGCATTCGCAGCCAGTGCCGCACGTGTGGCCAAGATGATCATTGCGCCACTGGTCAATCCAATCAGGCCAATGGCCACCACCCCAAGCACGGAAAGCCAGTTCGCCGCCTGAACCAACGGGCGACGCCAGCGTACGTGGTCATCCAACACCGCACTGGGCAATTCCCCTGTCAGACGAAAACGCAGTCCTTGCGGATCAAATCCATCAGGCGTCTGAACAATTTCAATCAAACGCGGGAGAGGCAGTTTATCAAAGGGAACATCAACCCCCAGCCAAGGTGTCAGTAAATCGGACTGCTCCTCACTGCTGAGCGCGCGTGCCGAGGCAACACCGGGCGTGGTTTCCAAAATTGCAATCGCGCGGGCAACCTGTGCATCCAATTGTTCGACAGGAGCCGAAATGCGCAAGGTGGCGGATTGTTCCAACGCCTCGGACCAGTCCTGTGCCAAGCGATAGGATGCCAAGGATAAGGCCAATGCAAAAACCACCAGAAACGCCATGGCAGCGGCGGTCAAACTGGTCAACGTCGAGGTATATCCACTGGCGGGTACGACGCGATCGCGCTGCAAATCGCCCACGAATAACGCGGCAAGGGCAGAAAAAAGCGCGCTCATAAGTTCGCACCCGCAAGCTGTAGACGTTTATTCGCGATCCGCAGAACCCGCGCCTGAACCTGTGATTTGGCCGAACGAATAAGGCTTAGGTCATGGCTGGCAATGACCACGGTTTTCCCCATACGGTTCAATTCCAACAACAAACGCAACAAACGTTCGGACATTTCCCAATCCACATTGCCCGTGGGTTCGTCGGCCAAGACAATATCGGGCGACATAATAATGGCACGCGCAAGGGCCGCGCGTTGCCGTTCACCCCCTGATAATTCGGGGGGCAGGGCATTTGCCCGATGGCTAAGCCCGACCCAGGCCAACA
>JAAEZW010000344.1 GCA_018222665.1 Paracoccaceae bacterium | reverse complement strand
GGCATCGAACCCGATACCACAACTGAATACGGTGGAACCTCACCATACATCACTTCACCCGTTTCACGATCTACGATCTTAGTTGATTTGCCAATGTAAACACCCATTCCCAACACGGAACCTTCACGGACGATACAGCCTTCAACAACTTCTGAACGCGCGCCGATAAAACAATTGTCTTCGATAATTGTTGGCCCAGCTTGCATTGGTTCAAGAACACCACCGATGCCGACACCACCAGATAGGTGTACATTTTTACCGATCTGCGCGCATGATCCAACAGTTGCCCAAGTGTCAACCATGGTTCCTTCGTCAACATATGCGCCAAGGTTCACAAAGGACGGCATCAAAACAACACCAGGTGCGATAAATGCAGATTTGCGAACAACGCAATTTGGTACCGCACGGAAACCTGCGGCCTTCCATTGGTTTTCACCCCAACCCACAAATTTGCTATCAACCTTATCCCACCAGCCACTGCCTTGTGGTCCGCCAGTTTGAATTTCCATGTCCTTGATACGGAAGCCCAACAAAACCGCCTTTTTGGCCCACTGATTCACGTGCCATGAACCGTCGTCCAACTTTTGTGCAACACGCAATGAACCGCTGTCCAGCGCATTTAGCGTATCTTCGATGGCTTCACGTGTTTCACCCTGCGTGGCGGGTGTGATTGCGTCGCGATTTTCCCATGCGGATTCAATTGCTACTTCCAATTGTTCGTTCGACATGTCAGATTCTCCCAATAAATGTTGGGCATGCTATAATTTGAAAATGTGTGAAGGACAATCCAAGTTTCGCTTTCGACTATACGCACGCACTCGACATCGAGGGATAAGCCTATTATGCACGCAGAAAATCACCAGTTGGAGTGCATCATGGCATTTGATCGTTCAGTTAAAATTGCCCCATCAATTTTGTCAGCAGATTTTGCAAATTTCGGTGCTGAAATCCGTGCAATCGAAGATCAAGGTGCAGATTGGGTTCATGTGGATGTCATGGATGGGCATTTTGTTCCTAACCTAACCTTCGGTCCACCTGCAGTAAAAGCATTCCGTCCACATGTGAAAACAGTGATGGACGTTCACCTGATGATTGCCCCTGTGGACCCATATATCGATGCCTATGCTGATGCGGGTGCTGATGTCCTGACCGCCCATATCGAGGCAGGACCGCACATCCATCGTACGGTTCAGGCAATCAAAGCGGCAGGGATGAAAGCAGGCGTTGCATTAAACCCTGGAACACCTGCGGAATCTGTTCAACATCTGCTCAACATGGTCGATCTGATTTGCGTGATGACCGTTAATCCAGGATTTGGTGGTCAAAAATTTATCGATATGACGGATAAAGTGCGCACACTGCGCAGCATGATCGGTGATCGTCCTGTTCATATTGAAATCGACGGCGGTGTAGATCCAAATACAGCACCAAAATTGGTCGAGGCAGGCGCGGATATATTGGTTGCTGGATCAGCCGTATTCAAAGACGGATCCGTCGATAGCCCCAAGGTGTACGGACAAAACATCGACGCGATCAGAAAATCGTTTTCTGCGTAAACAAAAACGGCCGCTGATCATTCAGCGGCCGCATTATTTTATTTATTTGAATCTTAGCTTGCGGCAGCAACTGCACGCTTTGTTAGCACCTTAACAAGGTGCGCACGGTAATCACCAGAGCCATGCAGATCACTGATCATGCCATCGCCCGAGACAGACAGTCCTTCGACAGCATCCACAGAGAAGTTGCCGCTAAGCGCCTCTTCTGCTTCTGTCCAACGAAAAACGCCATCCTCTGACGCTCCAGTTACGGCAACACGAACACCGTCTGCGTATTTCGCAACAAAAACTCCAACCATCGCAAAACGTGACGCTGGTTGTTCAAATTTTTGATAGTTGGCCGCTTCTGGAATTGGGAAGCGAACATTTGTGATGATCTCGCCCTCTTCTAGTGCCGTTGTGAACATACCCTGGAAGTAATCATCTGCTGCAATCTCACGAGAATTCGTTTCAATTGTTGCACCTGATGCCAAGGCTGCAGATGGATAGCACGCCGCTGGGTCATTATTGGCCAGTGATCCGCCGATTGTTCCACGGTTGCGGACAGCTGGATCGCCAATGTTTGACGCAAGCGCCGCAAGTGCAGGATATGCACCTGCTTCTGCGGCTACAGTTGCGTGTGTTGTTGCTCCACCGATGGAAATGCCGCCGTCAGCTTCGCAAACACCCTTCATTTCGGCAATACCTGAAAGGCTTACCAATTTTGAGGGGCTGGCCAAACGCTGCTTTAGCGTAGGGATCAATGTTTGACCCCCGCCTAGCGCTTGTGCCTCTTCAGCGGCCATTGCAGAAACTGCATCTGCAATTGTCGAAGGTTTTTCGAACTCAAAGTTATACATTTTTTGCCTCCGATTAGCTGTTCATCGCTGCCCAAACACGCGAAGGTGATACAGGCATATCGATATGAGTTACATTATGACCCGCTGATTGCAACGCATCTACAACCGCGTTGACAACAGAGGGTGGTGAACCGATGGCACCAGCCTCGCCACAGCCTTTTACGCCCAATGGGTTGTGCGTACATGGCGTTTGGCAAGAGTGATCAACCGCATAGAACGGAACATCCGATGCACGTGGCAT
>JAAEZW010000343.1 GCA_018222665.1 Paracoccaceae bacterium | reverse complement strand
GCCCATGTCGAAGCCCGCTGACATTGTCAAACCGTTATCAGCAGAAGCTGATACTGCAACGTTCAGGTCATAGTGTGATGCTACGAACATTCCATCACGTGTCGCATCTGATGCACCGTTGTCATCAACGAATGCGATACCTGCTTCACCGCTGAATGATACTTCTGCAGCTGCAACACCAGCAGTCATTACCAACGCTGTTGTTGTAAGAAGAATTTTTTTCATGATTCTTTTCCTCGGGTTGTAAATTCAGTTTCTATGCCGACGGAATACCCGCGGCAATGATGTGTAATGAATGGCTCTTTTCGAGGGATAAATTCAAGCATGAGTATAATTTTGACAATTTTGATCACAAAGATGATGCAGGTTTGCCACAGTTGTATGGTCACCGGCTCTGCGGATTGCAGATGCTTTGCGACTGTCAAGAAATGCGCCCTTGCCCCGTTTATACCGTTAGGCTAGGTATTTTTAGCGACTAACAAGGATTAATTTCATGCGCTTTGCACAGATCGGATTGGTTTTGGTACTCGTCTCGTTGTTATTTGCCTGCTCTGAGGGCGGCGAATTGCGCAGTCTTGGAACTGTGGCTCCTAAGGCTGTGAGCAGTACCGCAACCGAGGCAAATCGCGAATCGACCATTTGGGATGTATTTAACACCAGTGTTTCAACAACCCCTGTTAAGGTGAACCGCTATATTTGGCAGGCTTCGCTTGAGGTATTAGATTTCATGCCAATCGAACGCATTGATCCGTTTTCTGGAATCATAGTTATGGGCTACGGAACGCCCCCGGGTGGGCGCACCGCCTATCGCGCAACGGTACATGTGGCTGAACCTGCGTTGGATGCGCGCACATTGCGCGTTGCTCTAGCCACACGCAATGGCCCCGCATCTGCGGAAACCATGCGCGCGTTGGAGGATGCAATCCTATCCCGCGCACGGCAAATCCGCCTCGACGATGGTCGCCTATAAATTTGTCTTTATGAGATAAATTGATTTGGATACAGAACGGGCTTTTGCGCCAACTGGTCAACCCATTCCAGATACGAGGGCAAATACGTGCATTTTAGAGGATAGTGATCAACAATGTGCTCCCGCGCTGCCGTTCCCAATTTTTCGCGAAACAATTTATCGGTAAGCAACTGACAGGTTTTTTCAACCAAGCCCACTTGATAAAATAAATCGACAAACAAACTCAATTTCTTGGCAATAACCGCCATGCAGTATAGCGACCTGTCAGACAAACCAGATCTCGGCCTAATTGGCGAACTGATCCACGTCATCCGATACAAGAAGACAGCATTCAAATCCTGTATTGGGGAGCCAATGAATTTCTCTGCAGGGAATATAAATGGTGGCGCCTGGGCCCGCAAGTAATCAAGGAACTAGTTGCGCCTCAAGATCGCTGTAATCATTTCAATATACGGTAAAACAGGCACAGATGTTGAAAGGTGAAAGATCGTGTAGTTGTTGCCTTGTAACATAGCTTTGTTTTGGAATTACAAAGATGCCGCCTTAACTGTTGAATGGTTGGTAACAACTGCGGGTATCATTGAATTGGACGTCGGTGCATATAGTGCATTTTTGATACGTCCTGATAAATTCGAAGAATGCGAGTTTTGCTCGCTCTTTCGAAATAAAATGGAACAGTATGGCGCGAGTTCGAATGACGATTACACAATTATTGAACGGATGCTGTATAGTGTACGGATACAGGTCATCGCATTTAAAGGATGTATTGGTTTTGGCGTTGATGCCGAAAAAGATCTCTATGGAAACGCAATTGTCCTTGGGCAGCGACCGACGTAATATTTTTGCCGATAGGTGGACCTATAGCCTAAACCCATAAAAACACTTGATCGGCACTGGACCCTGTTCCCACATCACAGTATCAGTGTGTGGATTTAAAACGACGTGGGAACAGTTTGATGTCGCGATACGAGGCAACACAGATCGAAGCAAAATGGCAGGCCGCTTGGGACAGTGCAAATGTGTTTAAGGCCATGCGGGATGAAGCAAAGCCAAAGTACTATGTGTTGGAAATGTTCCCCTACCCCTCTGGACGCATCCATATGGGGCACGTGCGTAACTACACCATGGGGGATGTGATCGCGCGTTACAAAATGTCGACAGGCCACAATGTGCTGCACCCAATGGGATGGGACGCGTTTGGCATGCCCGCGGAAAACGCGGCCATGGCGATCGGTGGTCACCCCAAAGAATGGACCTATTCCAACATCGCAACCATGAAAGATCAGATGAAGCCGCTTGGGCTTTCAATTGATTGGAGCCGTGAATTCGCCACTTGTGACCCAGAATACTATGGCCAGCAGCAGGCCTTGTTCCTTGATTTCCTAGAGCATGGGTTGGTTTATCGCAAAAACGCCGTGGTCAACTGGGACCCCGTGGACATGACCGTTTTGGCCAATGAACAGGTTGAAAATGGCCGCGGTTGGCGTTCGGGCGCGATTGTTGAGCGAAAAGAGCTGACACAATGGTTCTTTAAGATTTCAGAGCATGCCGAGGATTTGCTGGGCGCGATTGACAGTTTGGATGACTGGCCCGCCAAAGTGAAATTGATGCAGCAAAACTGGATCGGCAAATCACGCGGCTTGGAATTTGCCTTTGATCTGATCGATGGTCCAGAGGGGCATGAGG